>JALEKC010000153.1 GCA_022769325.1 Eubacterium sp.
AGGGAATTCCCTCAAATTCCATATCCATACGCTCCTCATAATATTCTTTTCTATTCTTCTCTTTCCTTCCGTAGATGGTAGCCAGACAAAAAATATCGTCACAGGCATCATAATCATATTTTTTCATACATTCTTCCGCTCGTTCCACATAATTTCTCAGTTGGAACGAACGGATGTGGTGATTGTAAAACTGGCGAATTTGTTTGATTGGACTTTCTCATCTCTGCGTCCGGAATCTCTTTTCTTGTCTTCATGCTTTCTTCCTTCCTTTCCGAAATGACTGGTAAAAGTTTTTTAACACTTGTAAAATATAGGTGAATTGACTTATTTTGAGCAGACAAGATAACAAAATGTAAACGGCTGCTCCTACCAGCACCTGAAGAATTATGGAAGCAATCAGTGGTATGGGTAGCAATCCCACCAAATAGACGCAGCCTCCCATTATCGATGCCAAAATAATCGAAGGAACCAAATCTGCCAACTGTTCTTTGAAACTATATTTCAAATATTTGCGATTCGGTGTAGAATTTACAATGGCCGCAAATAAAGTAACAACAAAGGCCGTCCAGGCAATAGCCATAACACCTCGGTACATCACAAGAAGAATCATAACGATTCCAAAGGTTTTTTTGACAATTTCCATCATCAAATATGTTCTTCCTTTACCAAGGGCTTTTACCGCCTGCACATTTGCCGTCTGTACCGGCTCCAAGGCATACTGCAGACAGGCAATTTGCATGAAAGGCACACAGGGGAGCCATTTTTCCGAATAAATCAATGTCACAACCGGCGCCGACATCACCATAAGGCCAATCATCAATGGCCACATCACATAGGAACCGACCCGAATGGAAAGCCGCACCACTTCTTTCATTTTTTTCAGATCATCCTGCTTCATGGACATGGCAGGAAAAAGAACGGACGTTACGGAGCTATTGATATTGGTCACCACCAGGCGGGGCATATTTTCGCCCTGATTGTAAAAACCAAGATCTTTTTCCGTATACACTTTTCCGATAATAAGGCTACGAATCTGTCCATAAGAAGTATGAATCAACTCCGAGCACAGCATTTTCCAACCAAAAGAAAACAATTCTTTCATGCGTTTTCCGGAAAAAGCCAAAATCGGGCGCCATTTTACCGTAAACCAAAGAATCAAGGTGTCCAGAGTAGAATTAAACAAGTACTGTGCCACAAGAGCCCATGGACCAAATCCCAGATATGCCATCACAATTCCTACAACAGCAGAACCTATCGTTCCAATCAAGGTAGAGAAAAAGAAGCGGCGAAACAACATTTTTTTCTGCACGTAGGCATGCTGCACGGAATTGACTCCTGCCAGCGGAATTTTTAATGCAAGAACACGCAAAATCGGACATAATATATCTTTTCCATAAAAGGAGGCCACCAAAGGTGCCAGCATAAATACAATGCCATAAAAAATCCAGGACATCACAACGCTAAAGTAAAAGACCGAGGAAAAATCCAGCTGGTCTGCCTCTTTTTTTTGTATCAAAGCAGAGCCAAAGCCACTGGATACAAATACATTGGCAATGTCGATAAATACTGTAATCAGAACGATGACTCCAAAGTCATCTGGACTTAGCAGTCTGGCAAGTACAATTCGTACAATAAACGAGACAAGCTGTGCTCCGATTCTCTCTCCAAATTTCCAGAACAATCCGGAAAAAACCTTTTGTTGTAAACTTTCTTCACTCATAACAATCTCCTATTTTTTCTGCATTTCCAATTGCGCCTTTACCAGGCGATAATACATTCCCTTTTTGGCAATCAGCTCTTCATGGGAGCCCACCTCGGCAATATGATGACCATCAATGACAATCAGACGGTCTGCATTTTGCAAAGTGGATAGACGATGGGCAATGGCAAAGGTGGTTCTTCCCTTTGTCAAACGCTCCAGAGCTTTCTGAATCCGGAATTCACTTTCCGTATCCAGGCTTGCCGTGGCCTCATCCAAAATCAACAGACGAGGATTGTTGAGAATAGCCCGGGCAATGGCAATTCGCTGACGTTCTCCTCCGGACAAGCTGTGCCCCTTCTCTCCTACATAAGTATTGTATCCATCCGGTGTCTTACTGATAAAATCATGGGCATTGGCCAGTTTTGCAGCACGAACCACTTCCTCATAGGAAGCATCCGGTCTTGCAAACCGAATATTATTTAATATGGTGCCGGAAAACAAAAAGGTCTCCTGCAATACCACTCCGATTTGGGAATGATAACACTCGGAACGAATCTCTTTGATATCTTTTCCATCCACTAAAATAGCACCATCATCTACTTCATACAACCGCATGATCAAGTTAATCAAAGTGGACTTTCCGGTACCGGAAGCCCCCACAATTCCAATCATTTCACCTTGTTTTATCGTCAGATTTACATCTTCCAATACCGGCTGATAAGACTTATATCCAAAGGTGGCATGGTCAAATCGAATTTCTCCCTTTACTTCCAGGTCTTCCGGATGTTCCACATCCTCGATGAAAGGATCCTGAGCCAGAATATCATTGATTCTCTCAATGCTGCTGATAAGATTCATCAAATCTCTTGGCATGGAGGTCATCCAGTTCAGATATTGATAAAGGAGCTGTGTATAGGTTAAAAACTGAAGCAGTTCTCCCGTCGTCATCTGTCCCCCCAGCACATCCAGTCCGCCAAAATATACTACCAAAAACACACCGGCTCCCAGGATAAAGTCAATCATTGGCATAAAAAACGCCCAAAATACTTCATTTTTCTTTTGTACCCGGCAAAAATCCTGTGCCAATTGATTGAATTTTTCTTTCTCATCCTGCTCTTTTCCGTAGGATTTAACCACTCGCATTCCGGATATTACATCCTGTAAATTACTATTTACATCATCACTTTTTTTCCATTGCAAATGAAATCTCCGGTGAATATTTTTCCGCCATGCATAGGTAATAAATACCACAACCGGAATAAAGAGAAAAGTGAGCAATGCCAATTTCCAGTTCAATGCCAGCATAAATATGATATCACAAACAAAGATAAAACACACGGTAAACATATTGCAAAAAGTCCGCTCCATAAATTCACGGATTTTGCCGGTATCAAATACAATTCGATTCATCAATTCTCCCGGTCTTCGGTCATTGATAAAACCAATGGAGAGAATCTGTATTTTCTCAAATAATTTTTCCCGCAAATCCTTGGCAATGGTAGCTCCGAGCACTGTACAATAATAACTTTTCAACACATTTATCACCACAATGCCCACACTGAGCAAAAACATAATTGCCAGGCAAATCAGCGCCACCCGAATTCCCCCATTGTGATTTGTCAAAACGTCATCCACCAGATGTTTTTGGACCTCCGGATTGAGAAGTGTCACCACCGCTGCCAGAATCATCAATACGATAATGCCAAAAAACTTTTTCCGATAAGGCGATGCCATGGTAAGAAAGGAATGCCAAAATCCACCTTCTTTGGAACAATGAGGACAGTATCTGGTTCCCGGAATCGCCCGGCCACAATTGGGACAGATTTTTTCATATTCCCGACTTTCCACCTTCTCTCTTCTTCCGGAACAAAGAATGCGAATTCCTCTGGCTACATAGGCATAGCGCGACAAATGTTTTCCAGAGTATTGTACCAAAAAACGTCTGGTTCCCTGATACTCCAGAACCAAAATTCCACATCCGATTTTAGGTTCCGCGGTGGCCTCCCCACATTGTGAAAGGCTCAGCCTCTCAATTAATTTCCCCTGGGACAATACATACAAAGCTTTATGTGTTACTACCAGATAAGAATCCGAAAGCCAGGCTCCATCTGCTCCGATATCATAAGGAATAGCATAATATCTTTCTTCCTGATCTTCCGGTGGCAGTATTTCCTCTGTCCACTGGGGCAGCTTATAATTTAAATTCATTGTTGCCTCCTGCTATCTATAAAAACAAATCCAATTTTCTTTGCTCTTTCTGTGTCAGGGCAAAAACATCCGGAATTTCAAAACGATTTTCATCCAAATCCGTAATCAGCAATCTCTTTTCTGATAATCGAACCACTGCATTGGCCCCCATGTTTATGGTAAAACGGCATTCTCCTCGGTCTGTCATTACATGAAAATAGGCATATCCATACTCATCCTTTATGGAGAGAACTTTTTGAATAATAGGTGTAAAATAATGCAGATTTAATTGTTCTAAAAGCATCTTTTTCGTCTCTTTGGATACCTCTTTGAGATTCTTTATAATCCCAATTTCTTTGGAGGGTTCTTCCACGGTTCGGATGGAGATAAACTTCTCCGGCTCCGTAAATGGAAAAAGGCGAATCACCTGAACCCGTTCCCAGGTTTTTCCTCCATAAGTCAGGCTTACAAAGCCTCCTTTTGTTCTCTCAAAAGTAGCATTCTTTTTATCTAAATAGCAAAGGGATGCCATCTCTTCTGCTTCCTGTTCCATCTGATTTATTTTAAATTGTTCCATTTCAAATTCTCCCTTCTTATTCCAGTCCCTTAAGTGCCAGAGATTCGGTCTGAAGTTTCATTAATTTATAATAGATTCCCTGCTGTTCTTCCAATTTAGCTGCAGTTCCCTCTTCTTGTATTTTCCCCTGCTCAATAACCACAAGACGGTCTGCATCCCGCAACGTAGAAAGACGATGGGCAATGGACAATGTGGTTCTTCCCTTTACAAGATAATTCAATGAGTTCTGAATTGCCTTTTCCGTCTCCGTATCCACACTGGCGGTAGCCTCATCCAAAATAAGAATTTTCGGATTGGCGAGAATTGCCCGGGCAATGGAAATT
Organism: Eubacterium sp.; assembly: GCA_022769325.1. Classification (GTDB taxonomy): domain Bacteria; phylum Bacillota; class Clostridia; order Lachnospirales; family Lachnospiraceae; genus Eubacterium_F. The sequence goes on from JALEKC010000153.1 coordinate 4,790, forward strand.
CGCTGTTTTTCACCACCGGAGAGTTCTTTCCCTGCTGCTCCAATTACCGTATCATAGCCATCCGGCATATTGCTGATAAACTGGTGGGCACTGGCAAGCATGGCAGCCATAATAATATCTTCTCGGGAGGCTTCCGGATTGGCATAAGCAATGTTTTCCGCCACCGTTCCCATAAAGATATAAGTATCCTGGGATACCATAGCCACATTCCGTCGCAAATCATGAAAAGATAATTCTTTTACCGGAATTCCATCGATGCGGATTTCTCCTTCATCCACATCATACAGCCGGGAAATCAAGTTGACCAAAGTAGTCTTCCCGGCACCGGAACGTCCCACAATTCCCAGCATTTCCCCGGGAGCAACCTGCAACGTAATGTCCTTTAATACCGGTTTGTTGGTTTCATAACCAAAGGTCACATGCGAGAGGGAAATTTCTCCTCTTGGCTCTTTTAGGGAAATCGGATGGTCTGCTTCCTGAATATCCGGAATGGCATCCATGATTTCAAACATTCGCTGTGCCGAATTAATACTGTCTGACCACATATGGAAGACACGGGAGAAAAAATTCATGGGACCATTGAGCTGCCCCACATACCCCACAAATGTAATTAAGATACCTAGTTTGATATCTCCGGTACCAAGTAGCAAAAGAACACCCATTATCCAAACCCAGATATTGGATATTTCCTGCACCAGATTATAAAGAACCGTAAATCGGTTATTATACTTTACAATGCGAATTTCTGCTTCTTTCAGTCTCTCATTTACCGGTGCAAATCTTTTATTTTCTTCCTCCTGCTGCCCAAATGCCTTTACCACACGAGCTCCCGTAAGATTGTCATTTACCATGCTGTTTAGCGCTCGTTCCGCACGATGTCTGCGACCAAACAAACTCCACAATTTAGGCTTCAGCCGCACACTCATAAAGACCAAAAGCGGCAAAAGGATACAGGCCACCAACGCCATTTTGACATTTAAACGAAACATTACAAAAAAGGAAGCAAGGATGGTAAATCCATGGACAAAGATATAAGGAAAACCATCCAGAAAAAAATTGGTTACCCGGTCTGCATCACTGAGCACTCTAGTCATAAGGCTTCCTGTCTGCTTACTGGTAAAAAATCCGATGGAAAGTCTTCCCAGCGCTGCAAATACATCCTGCTTCATATCCCTCACTGTATCCGCCACCACCTGGGCCATCAAAACTCCTTGCAAAAGAGAGATTCCCTTTTGCAATATTTTGGATATCAGCATGGCAAGAATTAAGAGCAGCAAAGCTAGTGTATACTCTCCCGAAATCCCAAACTTTCCAAGAATTCCGTTATTTTTCTTTAACACCCAGTCAAACAAAACGGTACCGGTCAAATACGGCCACAACAAATTCACAAGAGCGGCTGCTATGTAACATCCAAATAAGAGAATCATTTTCCAACGATATCTCAAAAAATACTTCATGGTCCTTGTAAAAATAGAGCGTTTATTCATACATTTCGGACAGATTTTCCGAGTGGAATCCGGATACATGGTTCCGCATTTCGGACAGTATAAGTCTTCCTTTTCTTCTTCCTCCACCACCACATTTTCCACAGTCTCCGGATACTTTTCTCCCATCAGTTGTTTCACAAATTCATTCATCTGCCCCAAATACAAATTGGTCAGGGCACAAATCCGATATTCAATTCCCTGTCTTTCCACCATGACAATACTGGTGGCAAGCTGGCGCTGCACTTCGATTTTTGTCACTTCTGACATGGGAATCCATTGATACTGATACTCCCGGATATCCTGTGCATATTCCATATCCTTGGTCTTTGTTCCGCGAAAATACCGAACGCTCCCGCTTTCCGGTTCGCTGACCGCAACCCCCAGCATTTCCCTGGTAAAAAACAGATAACCATTTACATATTCACCGGAAAAAGACAAATCAAAGGGACATACTGCCAATACATCCGATTTTTGAATATTCTGTTTTTTTATCTGTTTCAATATACACGATGGCAACTTATTTTCTTTCATTTTATGAATCCTTTCGATATTTGTCATAATCATCTAAGAAATTGTATTCCCAATCATCTTTGTGATATCCAATTACCGTCCGTAAATTGATATTTCGAACGCTATTAAAAATATTGGATTCGATCACATCGCTTGTATTTCGAAACTGAGCAATCAAATCCTTCATCTCATCCCTCTTGGATGGCCGGTCTCCGCCACAGGTTGCACAATGCTCCGTAAAGCGGCAGGCACATTGAATAAAATGCAAATCATTATAATCCCTCCATGCCTTGATATCTGCTTCCTTTACCATATAGAGAGGCCGAATTAATTCCATGCCTGCAAAATTGGAACTGTTGAGTTTGGGCATCATCGTCTCTATTTTCCCACTGTAAAGCATTCCCATCAATATCGTCTCAATGACATCATCAAAATGGTGTCCCAGGGCAATCTTGTTGCATCCCAGTTCCTTTGCCTTGGAGTATAAGTAACCGCGACGCATTCTGGCACAGAGATAGCAGGGATTTTTTTCAATGCCGGCAACTACATCAAAAATCTCTGTCTCAAATACCGTCAAAGGAATGCCTAAAATCTTAGCATTATTTTGGATGATCTTCCAATTGTCCTCATTATATCCCGGATTCATTACCAAATAGATAGCTTCGAAGGGAATCTGACCATGTTTTTTAATTTCTTGAATCAGCTTTGCCAAGAGCATAGAGTCCTTTCCTCCGGAAATGCATACAGCAATTTTATCCCCTTCCTGAATCAGATCATATTCCTTGATTGCTTTGGTAAAGCGCCGCCAAATTGGTTTACGAAATTTTTTAATGATGCTTCGCTCAATCTGTGCGGTCCGCTCCTGCAGATTTTCTTCCTGTTTGGTAAACTGGCTCAAAGTATAGCGAAGATAAGAACGATATCCCCCTTCCACATCTACCACATCATATCCTTCTTTTTCCAAATCAAGGGCACACTCCTCGCTCTTTTTCCCGGTATGGCAAAAAAGATAAACCGTCTTTTTTCCCTGCCAGAGTTCCGGATGGTTCCAGATTTCTTCCGGCAAAATATTGACTGCCCCCGGAATACTTCCTCTGGCAAATTCTTCCTGGGGGCGAAGATCCACCAGCACACCCTCCTCTTTTGTCAATGAAAGTACTTCTTCAATACTAATCTGCCTCATAAAAAAAAGCCTCCTGTTTGATCCTGAATCATAACCTATTCTATCACAAACAAGGAAGCTTTTAAAGTTTTTTTATTTGGCAATGTAAATTTTTACTCCGTTGCCTTTATCCATATAATCCGCACGCTTTGGCAATGTCTTTTGAATTCCTCCAGCCACTGTTTCAATGACTTTTTTATCTTGTTCGGTCAATTCCAGTTTCTTTTCATTGGTTGTCACATAATAATTTTCCAATTGCCCTTTTTTGAAAATAAAACTTATCCTCTTATCTCCGAACAGATAATTCTTCTCCAATCCTACCAATCCATCGTTGCATTCTACTTCTACCCCATTGGCTGGAGCAAAAGTCAACACTTCTTTTTCATTTCCCACAGACGAAGCTCTCAGCATATAATCTCCACTTTGGGTCACTGACTCAATGATGCTCTTATACTTTTGGGGAATGTACATGTTATGGATATTCAAATTCAAACTGATAAAGGCATTCCCTCCTTCTTCAATGTAAATACAAAAGCCGATTCCTTTGTTAAATACGACATAGCTGATTCCTGTATCGTCGGAATTGGCAGAATCTCCATAAACTTCAAACCACTGTTTGTAATTTTTTTCCACCTCTGTCATTTGTTCCCCAAATCCGACAAATCCGCATTGCTCCACCGCCTGAATCTTCTCTCTTGCCTGGGATGAAAAGGTTCCCTTTTTGAGACTGAAAGGCACCTGCATATTATAATCCGGATAGTTACTTACGTCTTCCACCACAAAATCCGGTGATTCTTTCAGAAAATGATTGCTATCCAGAAGATATTCATAACTGCTGGTATAATCTGACTCTTCTTCCGCATACTCTTCCTCCGCATACTCTTCTTCCATGTCATCTGCCATGGAAAAGAGTCCCGAGGAAATCAAATTGGTCAGTGCCTGCGGAAATTCTTTTTCTTTTCCATATCCACATCCTTCATAACTTCGAACTTCTTCTTCCACATAAGAGTCCGATTTGTCCTGGAAACTCACTTTTGGTTCCGGAACAAACAGATTGACAACTAGGACCAGTAGACATAAAAGAACCGGAACCAATAAGATACCAATCCATTTTTCATTTTTACTTATCTTTTCTCTCATTGTCACTTCCTCCTTTTACATTTCCTGCTGTCGCTTTTCAATTAAAATGCGAATTCCACTTATTATAGCATACATCACCAGGGTAATAATCAGAGCTAAAATCCAATATGCTGTCATGGAAATCCCATCGATATCATAGAAGACCAATTCCATGATAAATTCTGCCCCAAACAAACCTCCGCAAAGGGATATGCCGGTGATGACAAATTGTGCTGCCCCTTCCTGGTTCATTAAGACATTGTAGGCCTCCCGTATATGCCATTTTTTCGAAACTGCCAAAGCAATCAAAGCACCTGCCACGATTATGATAGCCACTGAAAATATCACATGACTGGAATAATATTCCCATTTCAGCGTTGCATTGTCAGAGTAAAAATCCCCTGCGGATGTCACATAGGTAGTTTCCGGAAAAAAATAGAAAGGATTGAAAATATGTGCAATCAGTTTTCCTTCCCCGCTTCTCTGAAGAACTTCATCATACCATTCACAAAAAGCAGCCGGACTAATCAGCAACCCTATCCCCACAAGATAAGCCAGAATTCGACTGTGAATACAACTTATCACAAGGAAAAACAAAAGATAAATAGCACTCATCCCCAGAAATTGGAGCAATACACTTTGCCAAATGACGACATAAGGATTTACATTTTCATAGGTTTGATAATAAAAACCGGATATTTCCCGCAATTTGTCATTGACGCTTCCACAGGCTATGGACATGATAACTCCAAAAGAAACCACATAGGTGGCAATTGCCAGATGCCCATTGATGAGTTTCATAGCCATTTTATCTCTCTCTTTCAAAGGAAGTACCTGCAAAAAATCCGCAATTCCACTTCGGTTTTCCTGCCAGAACGTTCTCTGCAATAATACTACCAAAAAAATGACAATGGCAAAAATAAAATATCCTGAAGCAGCCGGATCAAATATGGTCCACAAAAATTGGTTGTTTTCCAGATAAGTTCCCCAGGCACTTATCTCATGTCCGGAAAGGGACAGCAAGCTCTGCTCGTATTGTCCACTTAAGTGCTCCACCACCATCACTGCACACAATAGCAAAAATACGATTCCCACCACTACAAGAGGGTATACTTTCTTTATCTCCCGTTTCATATATGTGAGATATTGATTTTTCATTCTCCTCTCCTCCTTCGATTAGAATAAATAAAGACTTCTTCCAGAGAAATATCCGTCTGTTCTGCCAAGTCCGCTCCCTGACTCAGAAAATACTCTGCAGCATCCTCTTTTCCTTTCCACAAAAAGGTATAAACACTTCCAATATTGGAATAATTCACGATATTTTCATGTTCTAAAACTCCTTGCGAAATTCCGCCTTTAAATACCACCTGGTACTTCTGTATGTTCTCTTTTACATCATCCAGCTCCCCTTGATACTGGATTCCCCCAATATTCATCATCGTAACGGTATCACAGATTTTTTCCAACTCATGCAAATGATGGGTGGAAATGATAACAGCCGTGTCCTCATAATCCACTTTTGCAATAATCTGCTCCAGTAAATCCGCCTTCGCCATAGCATCCAGACCGGAGGTGGGCTCATCCATCACAAGGATTTCCGGCTTCATCGCCATATTGAGCATAAATGACAGACGCATTTTCTGACCTTTGGATAAATGCCCGATACGACGTTTCAATGGAATCTCAAACATTTCATTTAATTTATGAAATTCTTCTTCCTCAAATTTTCCGTACATTCCCTGATAAAATTTAATCATATCTTTCACTTTGTAATTCAAAAAGAAATTACAATTATCTGCCACATATCCTATTCTTTCCTTGACTTTGGGATTGTCATAAACCGGCTCCCCGTCCAGCAAAATCTCACCCTCCGTCGTTGACAATATTCCCGTAATGCACTTGATGAGTGTGGTCTTTCCAGAGCCATTAGGTCCAATCAATCCGTGGATTTTTCCCGGTTCTACCGTAAATGAAATATCTTCAATGGCAGGAGTTCCATCTTTCGCATACGCTTTTGTCACATGTTTTACTTCCAACATTGTTCTACCATTCCTTTCTTAATCATGAAGTCACTGCATCATATAATTCATCCACCATGGATAGAATTTCTTTTTTGGAAAAACCCAGATAGATCATTTCCACACATGCATCTTTTAACTTCTGTTTCCCTTGTATTTTTTGTCTTTCCGAAGGATTTATCTTCCCTTCTTCTGCAATATAAGCTCCTTTTCCCCGAATGGTAACGATTACTTGCTGCCGCTCCAATTCACTATATGCCTTGGCTACGGTTCCCGGTGTCACCGACAGGGCAAGTGCCATCTTTCGCACCGAGGGAATACTATCTCCCGGCTTCAAAAGTCCTTTTAATACAGCCATTTTAACCTGGGCAATAATCTGCTCAAAGATGGGCTGGCTGCTCATGGGATTAATCTCAATCACGTTTGTCACCCCCTTTGTTCTCAACTGTA
>JALEKC010000056.1 GCA_022769325.1 Eubacterium sp.
CAAAAGGGTAGACAGGGTTTTTGTGAAATGCCGCAGAGCCATTGGCTCTCTGGGATTAAAATAGTGTGTCAATCCGAGTTCTCCTTTCTAAGTTTCACGCTTCTTTCTCATATTTGGCAGGTCCCAAGGTCAAATGTATTATCTAAGGAAACGATATTTGACTTTGGACCTTGGCTGATACCTACGAATTGTTCCGTTGCTTCGCAACTTTCACAATTCTACAAATATTCGGAATCCGCTGATTTACTGCGTAAATCGTTTCTTCCTCATATTTGGCAGGTCCCAAGGTCAAATGTCTTATCATGCAAGCATGAACACCATTTGACTTTGGACCTTGGTATCATACAGTATGAGCAAAAATGGGGAAAGTATGCGGATTTTCTATTAGGATAAAAAAGGAAAAATAAGAAAAAGAGAGGATAACGTCGAAGAAAAAAGAAATATTTTTATGGCAATGACATTTTATGACAAAAAAGCAGACTCACTTTCCGTATAATGAAAATAATTGAAAGGAAAGTGAGGTTATATTATGGATTGGATAATACCGAAAAGTGTTCGACAAATCGGAAATAGTAAAGGGAAATGCAAAATTTATGTGGAAGATTATGTCATTTCCTTTGCCAAAAGAATAGTGAAAGAGGCAGGGGGGAAGGAAGCGGCGGGCGTTCTTCTGGGCCATCGTTTTTATCAATCCCATGAAAAAATATTTCAGATTTCCGGCATGGTGGTGGTGCATTCATTTGCAGAGCGGACAAGCGATAGTTTTTCTTCCGATGTCTGGACGGACATCTATACGGATATGAAAGAAAATTTCACGGATGTGGATGTGGTAGGCTGGTTTTATACCGGCAATCGGGGAGAAAAAAATAAGGCCGGACAGGGACTTCTGGAACTTCATCGAAGAAATTTTTCCGATGGGGATAAATTACTTTTTTGCTGCGAACCCCTAAAATGGCAGGAAACCTTTTTCTGCTATGAAAATAGCCAGCTTAATCCACAGCCCGGTTATTATGTTTATTATGAAAAGAATCCGGAGATGCGCCATTATATGATGGAAGAGGCAAATCGGATAGTACATATTGTAGAACAGGAAGATGACCGGGTTCTACGGAATATTCGGGGAGTTCTCAAAGAAAATGAAGAAAAAAAGAAAAAGAAAGAATCAGGAGAACGAAAAAGTTATGGGTTGGTGGCGGTGGTATTGCTGCTGGGAGTGCTGCTGGGAGCAGCCGCTTGGAACAACAAAAACTCCCTTTCCAGGCTAAATGAGCAACTGCATGGAATCCAGAAAGAGATTCAAAAAGAATTTCACAAGGACACCATCATGGAGACTATTGGAAATGGAGTGGTGACTCCTCAGGCGGTCAATACACCAATGTCCACAACGCCTGCAGCAGTATCGGAAATAACTCCGGCAGGAATTTCCGGAAACTAAAATTGGAAGAATTTTACTTATAACAAAAACTTATAGATGGATTGCACGAAACAGATTGAAATATGTAAAATTTTATGATATACTTTCTTTGAATAATGTGTTTGAAAAACGCAGAAATGAGGCACCATGTGGAAAAGGAAAAAAGACGCAGGACATTCCTGTTATTTGGTTTCATTATCGCCGCTGTGATTGTGGCGATGATAGCAATTGTCATAATATCCTATTATTATATGAACCGTTCGTTTTCCGGATATGATGTGGTAAAAGAAATTACCAGACAGGACAGCAATAATGTCACCTATTTATCCGATTATGGAAAACTTGTGAAATATAGCAGAGATGGAATTTCCGCCATGGATCGGGAGGGAAACATACTCTGGAATGGCGGTTATGAGATGCAGCAGCCCCAGGTAGATATTTGCGAAGATTATGTGGCTGTGGCAGACATTGGAAGTAAGACCTGTATTGTCTATGATGGAGTCAGTGCGGGAAAGGAAATCGAGACCACCCTCCCCATTGGACGGGCGAAGGTATCTGCAGATGGAAAAGTGGCTGTATTGCTGCATGATGAGGATTCCGATGTGATACATATTTATGATCCCTTTAGTGCAGGAGAACAGCTCTTGGTAGAAATCCCCAGTAATGTGTTGGAGGATGGCTATGCCATGGATTTTGACCTGTCCCCCAGTGGAGAAAGTATTGTGATTTCTTATTTACTTGCCAACAATGGTGTAATGGAAAACAAAGTTTGTTTTTACAATTTTTCGGAAGTTGGACAGGATCAAAATACATTAGTAGGTGGAAAGTCCTTTGAGAAAAAAATGATTTCCCAGATTCAGTATCTGGATGAGAATCATGTTGTTATCTTTACGGAAGATGGGTTTACCATTTTCAATGATATGAAGAAGCCGGAGATTCAGGCAGATGTTACTTTGAAAGAAGAAATGAAAAGCATAGCCGTGGATGACCAGAATATTATGGTAGTTACCGGCACTTCCGGAAGCATTGACAATCAGGTGGTTCATCTTTATACTTTAAAGGGAAAGGAAAAGATGACAAGAGAAATCAAGATTCAATATTCGCATGTTGAAATGCAGAAAAATGAAATCCTTTTTACAGGAAATCAGAATTGTTATATTTTGAGGAAAAATGGAACCGAAAAGTTTTTATTTGACTTCGGGAAAAATTATGACTACTTTTTCCCAACCGTGCGGGAAAATCAGTACTATTTTCTGGATGAGACGACGATAAGAATAGTTAAACTTTCCGGCTGAAGTAAGCGAGACAGTTACTGGAGCCGAGGGAAAGTTTCTATAAATAAATGGAGATGAGTCGAAAGAAATATCTCTGTGGCATAGTAAAATGGTGAAAGATACCAGGAAGAGGGGGATAAAATGTCAATTGAAATGATAGGACAAATAATGGAATGGATTTTGTTGGCAGTGATTTTGTGTTGTGCATTGATCGGTTCAAATCGAGGCTTTTTATTGAGTGTCTTTGGGATGATTAAGAACTTGCTGACCATTATTGCGGCAGCAGCTACAGCACCTACCATTGTATCGCGACTGCCGAAAGGATGGCCGGTAAAGGAAGTTATAGGTTATGCCATCGCCTTGGTTATATGGTCGCTTGTGTTTTATATTTTTGCGCGTCTGATTCGCGTTGCAGATGATCTGCCTCTTGTCAGTACCTTGAATCGACTGCTGGGCTTTATCTTTGGAGCAGTATCCGGATTGATGGTGGTATGGACCATACTTGCTATTTTTGGAGGAGTGCAAAATTATCCATGGGCCACAGAGTTTGTTAAGGCGGCGAGAGCCAATCATGTCATCATGTGGATGCAGGAATATAGTCCTATTGCCATGCTGTTGCAGATGTTGGATTTCCCAATCCTGTAAATGGATATCAATCCAAATAAAACGAAAAAAATATATTTTTTAAAAAACACCCTTGACAAACTAGTTCAAGGGTGTTATCTTTATCTTAGTCAATGATTAGCACTCAGACAAGATGAGTGCTAACAAGATAAAAGGGGAGTGATAAGATGGAACTGGATGAAAGAAAACAAAAGATTTTGGAAGCCATTATTCACAACTATATGGAAAGTGGTGAACCGGTTGGCTCCCGAACCGTATCCAAGTTTACCGACTTGAATCTCAGTTCTGCAACCATTCGAAATGAGATGGCAGATTTGGAAGAGATGGGTTACATTTTACAGCCCCATACTTCCGCGGGAAGAATTCCTTCGGATAAAGCCTATCGTCTTTATGTGGACACAGTGCTTCGTAATAAAGAAAAAGAAGTGGATGATGCCAAGGGGATTTTGATTGAGAAAGCAGATAAGATTGATCTGCTTTTGCAGCAGGTTGCCAAACTTCTTGCAGAAAATACCAATTATACAACCATGGTTTCCAAACCACATTATGAACACAAAAAAATAAAGTTCATACAGCTAAATCAGATATCGGATTCGCAACTCTTGGTTATCGTTGTTTTGGACAATAATCATGTAAACAACAAATTAATTAATGTTACAGTGCCGATTGAAGAAAATGTTGTTGCACAATTGAATTTTATGATAAATGCAGCTCTCAATGGTTTGGACGTTACTGAGATTAATATGGCAATTATGCAGGAGATAAAGGAAAAGGCCGGAGAGTATGGAGAACTTGCTACTAGCATTCTTGACTGCATTGGAGATGCTCTTAGTGATGAAGAGACCTCAGAGGTTTACACATCCGGTGCAACAAATATTTTAAAATATCCGGAATTAAGTGATAAAGAAAAGATGGTAGATTTACTTTCCACCTTTGAAGAAAAGCAAAGACTGCAGGCCTGGGTCAATGATAAGGCAAGCGATCCGGAAGAGCATGGAATTCAGGTTTATATCGGAGAAGAATCCCCGGTGGCCTCCATGCGGGACTGCTCTGTGGTGACTGCAACGTATCAGATCAAAGAAGGTGTGTATGGAAAGATAGGAATTGTCGGACCAAAGCGCATGGATTATGAAAAGGTGGTTGGTACATTGGAAAACTGCATGCAGCAGTTGGATGATATATTTAAATCCAAGTCTTAGTGATGAAAGGATTGAAATTTATTGAGAAAGGCGGTATAGAAAGTGGCAGAAGAAGCAAAAAAAGCCGAACAGACAAAGACTTCTGAAGAAGAAAAAGAAACTGTGGCGGAGGAAACACCGGTGCAGGAAGAAACGGCAGAAAAAAACACCGAAGAGTCAGTGGAGGAAAACGTGGAAGATATGCCGGAAGATAAGAAGACAGAAGAGAAAAAAGAGAAGAAAAAAAGCAAAAAGAAAGATAAGAAGGATGAAAAGATTGAAGAACTAAATGACAGACTGTTGCGTAATATGGCAGAGTTTGAAAATTTCCGAAATCGTTCCGAAAAGGAAAAGGCAGCCAAATTTGATATGGGAGCCAAATCCGTTGTGGAAAAAATTCTTCCTATTGTAGATAATTTTGAACGAGGCTTGGCAGCAGTTCCGGAAGAGGAAAAAGACAATGCCTTCGTAAAAGGAATGGAAGCAGTATACAAACAGTTTACTACCGTGCTTGAGGAGATTGGCGTTGTTCCAATTGAAGCTGTAGGCAAAGAATTTGATCCGAATCTTCACAATGCAGTGATGCACGAAGAGGATGAGACAAAAGAGGCAAATATCATTTCTGAAGAATTTCAGAAAGGTTATATGTATAAAGACAGCGTTGTGAGACACAGTATGGTTAAGGTAGCAAACTAAAAATAAATTTGTTATATATTGATTTAGGAGGTTTTATTATGAGTAAGATTATTGGAATTGACTTAGGAACAACAAACAGTTGTGTAGCTGTTATGGAAGGTGGAAAACCAGTCGTTATCGCAAATGCAGAAGGTGCACGTACAACACCATCTGTTGTAGCATTTACAAAAAATGGAGAGCGTTTGATCGGTGAACCTGCAAAACGCCAGGCAGTAACCAATGCAGATAATACAATTTCTTCCATTAAAAGACATATGGGTACCGATTATCGTGCCGATATCGAAGGAAAGAAATATTCTCCACAGGAAATTTCCGCAATGATCCTTCAGAAATTGAAAGGCGATGCAGAGAATTATCTTGGTGGCGAAAAAGTAACAGAAGCTGTTATCACAGTACCGGCTTACTTCAACGATGCACAGCGTCAGGCAACCAAAGATGCCGGTAAGATCGCAGGTCTTGATGTAAAACGTATCATCAACGAGCCTACCGCAGCCGCACTTGCTTATGGTCTTGACAACGAAGGCGAGCAGAAAATCATGGTATACGACCTTGGTGGTGGTACATTCGATGTATCCATTATCGAGATCGGTGACGGTGTCATCGAAGTATTGTCAACATCCGGAGATAACCGTCTTGGTGGTGATGACTTCGATAA
>JALEKC010000154.1 GCA_022769325.1 Eubacterium sp.
AACAAAGGAAGAAACAAAGGAAGAAAAGACAAAAGTGGAAGAGAAAAAAGAAGTAATTAGTACAAAAGAAGAACCGAAAAAAGATATTCTGAAAGAAGAGAAGACGGAGGACGCTGATAAGAGTCCGGAAGTGACACAAAAAGAAAAGAAAAATGTGCAGAAGGAACATAAGAAACAGAAAACAGAGGAGAACCAACTGAACGTGCCTGAAGCAGAATCAAAGAAAACAATGCCTGAAAAGAAAAAAAATGTAAATCATTCATCCAATTCTAATACCAATGACCGTCGTGGAGATAACAACCGAGGAGACCGCCGGCAAAATCACAATGCTAACAACAGGGGAGAACGTCGACAAAATAATAATGGTGGCGATCGTCGTGGAAACAATCGAGGAGATCGCGGTCAGGGAAATAATGCACGAAATGGCGAAAAAGTATTTGAGCGTTTTGAAAAAGCTCAAAGTGGTTTTGATGGAATCAAACAAGAACAGAAAAATTCCAGAAAGCGCAATAAGAAACCTGCTGATAAGGGAACTTATAAGAAATCAACCAAAGAAGAAATGAGCCGTATCCGGAGCAAAAAGGATCCCAATCGTAAAGGTGCATTTATTAAGCCGGAGCCGGTTGCCAAAGAGCCGGAAGAGACCATTAAGCAAATTACAATTCCGGAAAGTTTGACCATTCGGGAATTGGCAGATAAGATGAAGATGCCACCAGCAGCCTTGGTGAAAAAACTGTTCCTGCAGGGCCAGGTTGTGTCATTGAACCAGGATATCTCCTTTGAGGAGGCAGAAGAGATTGCTTTGGAATTTGACATTATTGCCGAAAAAGAAGAAAAGATTGATATGGTAGCAGAACTCTTGAAAGAAGAAGAAGAGCCGGAAGAAGAGATGAGAAAACGTCCACCGGTTGTTTGTGTAATGGGACACGTAGACCATGGAAAAACATCTCTTCTGGATGCAATCCGTGAAGCCAATGTGACCTCTCATGAGGCGGGAGGAATCACCCAGCATATCGGTGCTTATGTAGTAGAAATCAATGGAGAGAAAATTACATTTTTGGATACGCCGGGACATGAAGCTTTTACGTCTATGCGTATGCGTGGTGCACAGTCTACGGATATTGCCATTCTGGTGGTGGCAGCGGATGATGGTGTCATGCCACAGACCGTGGAAGCAATTAACCATGCCAAAGCTGCCGGTGTAGAGATTATTGTTGCCATCAATAAGATTGATAAAGAAGGTGCCAATATTGAGCGAGTTAAGCAGGAATTGGCAGAGTACGAACTGATTCCGGAAGACTGGGGAGGAAGTACCGTATTTGTTCCGGTTTCTGCCCATACCAAAGAAGGTATTGAACAACTTTTGGAAATGATTGTACTTACTTCAGAAGTTCTTGAATTGAAGGCAAATCCAAATCGAAAAGCTCGTGGTATCGTAATTGAAGCGAGATTGGATAAAGGACGTGGTCCGGTGGCAACCGTTCTGGTTCAGAAAGGAACGTTACGAATCGGGGATCATGTTGCAGTAGGGCCGGCACATGGTAAAGTACGTGCCATGATTGATCATAATGGAGAGCGTGTGAAAGTGGCGACACCTTCTACTCCTGTAGAAATACTTGGATTAAGTGGAGCACCGGATGCCGGAGAAATCTTTGTGGCAACGGAAAGCGATAAAGAGGCAAAACAAATTTCTCAGGCTTACATTGATCAGAGCAAAGATAAATTGCTGGAGGAAACGAAAGCAAAGAAATTGTCTTTAGATGGTTTGTTCAACCAGATTCAGGCCGGAAATGTCAAAGATTTGAATTTGATTATCAAAGCAGATGTGCAGGGTTCAGTGGAAGCTGTCAAACAAAGTTTGTTAAAACTTGGAAATGAAGAGGTGGCAGTACGGGTGATTCATGGTGGTGTTGGTGCCATTACGGAATCGGACGTTTCCCTTGCCAGCGCTTCCAATGCCATTATCATCGGATTTAACATTCGTCCGGACAATACAGCTAAAGAAGTGGCGGAGCGGGAAAATGTGGATGTTCGTTTATACCGTGTCATTTATGATGCCATTGAAGATATTGAAAATGCGTTAAAAGGAATGCTGGAGCCAATTTATGAAGAAAAGGTAATTGGCCATGTGGAAGTTCGTCAGACATTCAAGGCTTCCGGAGTAGGTACGATTGCCGGTTCCTATGTGTTGGACGGAAAAGTGCAGCGTGGATGTAAATGTCGTGTTTACCGTGGTGATGACATGATATTCGAAGGAGATTTAGCTTCCTTAAAACGATTCAAAGATGATGTAAAAGAAGTGGCTGCCGGCTATGAATGTGGTTTGGTATTTAGCAACTTTAATGATGTACAGATGGAAGATCGGGTAGAATGTTATATCATGGTAGAAGTTCCAAGATAGAATGAAATCAATATGGAAGCAAATACGGAAGTAACTGTGGAAACGCAGTTGCTTTCGTGCTAAAGGAGAAAAGACATGAAAAAAAATAGTGTTAAAAATATTCGTATCAATAGCGAAGTGCAGCGGGAGATGAGCCAGATTATTCGGGAAGACATCAAAGATCCCCGCATTCATCCGCTGACTTCGGTGATGGCGGTGGAGGTAACTCCGGATTTGAAATTTGCCAAAATATTTATTAGTGTGTTTGGAAGTGAAGAAGAGAAAAAAAAGACCATGGAAGGGTTGAAAAAAAGTGCTTCTTTTGCTCGCATGCAATTGGCAAAACGTATGAATTTGCGAAATACACCGGAATTAACATTTATATTGGATGAGTCTATTGAATATGGTGTTAATATGTCAAAAAGAATTGATGAAGTAAATCATAAAGAATAGTGTGGACTGAGCCCGGAGGGACGGTTGCCACAGGAATCTTAAAAGGAGTAAAAATGAAATTCATAGAAAAAATCGAAAAAGCCAAAACCATTGCTATCGGTGGGCACATAAGACCGGATGGAGATTGTATTGGCTCCTGTATGGGACTTTTTGGCTTTATCAAGGATTATTATCCTGAAAAAAACGTAACAGTGTATCTGGAAGACATTCCGGATTCTTTTGAGTATCTTAAAAAAGAGGAAGCTCTTCCAAAGAATCAGCAAAGAGAGTATGACTTATTTATTGCCTTGGATTGCGGTTCCATTGACCGCCTGGGAGAAGCGCAGGAGGTCTTTGAAAAGGCAAAAGAGACCATATGTGTGGATCATCATATCAGCAATACCAGTTTTGCTGCGGAAAACATGGTAAGGGCAGATGCCTCTTCCACTTGTGAAATTTTGTGTGAATTGCTGCCTATGGAAAAAATCGGGATGTTTTCCGCTACGGCATTTTATACAGGGTTGATTCATGATACCGGAGTATTTAAGCATTCCAATACGTCAAAAAAGACCATGGCAATCGCTGGAGAACTGATAGAAAAAGGGATTCCTTTTGGGACCATTATTGATGAAAGCTTTTATATGAAAACGTATCATCAATTGCAAATTATGGGACGTTGTCTGTTAGAAAGTATCCGGGTTATGAATGGAAAATGTATTGTATCTGTTGTAACCAAACAGATGATGGAATTTTATGGAGCAAAATCCTCAGATTTAGATGGAATCATTGATGAATTGAGGACTACTAAGGGAGTTGAGGTGGCGATTTTACTGACGGAAAAGGAACCTTTGGAATACAAGGTAAGTATGCGCTCAAACCAGATTGTGGATGTCAGCAGAATTGCTGTATTTTTCGGTGGTGGCGGACATGTAAGAGCAGCCGGGTGCACCATCAAAGGTTCTTCTTATGATGTAATCAACAATTTAACCGAACATATTGAAAAGCAGTTAAATCAGGAAATATAATAAAGATGGCGGAGGCATTCTCGTGGATGGAATTATCAATGTATATAAAGAAAAAGGCTATACTTCTCATGATGTGGTTGCCAAACTTCGTGGCATACTACAGCAAAGAAAAATCGGTCATACCGGAACCTTGGATCCGGATGCTACTGGTGTGCTGCCGGTCTGCTTGGGAAAGGCAACGAAAGTATGTGAACTTCTTACCGATAAAAGAAAACATTATCTGGCAGTTGTGAAACTTGGAATTCAAACAGATACCCAGGATATGACAGGAACGATATTGAAGGAGAAAGAAGTTCAAGTGACACAAGAGGAGATTATCCAGACGGTGAAGTCTTTTGTTGGAGATTATGAACAGATTCCCCCCATGTATTCCGCTGTGAAAGTAAATGGAAAACGTCTTTATGAATTGGCAAGACAGGGCAAAGAGGTTGCCAGGAAAGCCAGGAAAGTATGCCTATATTCCTGTGATATCCGGGAGATGAATCTTGCACAAAATGAATTTTCCATGGAAGTATGCTGTTCGAAAGGAACCTATATCCGAACTCTCTGTCAGGATATCGGAGAAAAATTAGGATGTGGTGCAGCCATGGCATCTCTGGTACGTTTGCAGGTGGACCAATTTCAGCTTGAGGATGCATTGACCCTGGCTCAGATTGAACAATTAAAAAAAGAAGACAAATTATCTTCCTATATTTTGCCCATCGATGAGTTGTTCCGGCATTATCCAGCAAGGGCGATTGAAAAAAGGGCTCTGTGTTATTTGCAAAATGGCAATTTGATTGCAAGAAATTATTGCAATGATAAGGAAAAGCCGAAAGAGGGAACGCGGGTACGCATGTATGACGAGATGGGAAGATTTTATGCCATTTATCGATATGATGAGAAGCAGGATGCTTATGTAAATGATAAAATGTTTTTTCCTCATACGGAAGCGTGACCGGAAGGAGAAAAAAATGATTGTAGTAAAAAAACAACCATATCAGATGAAAAATACGGCAGTTTGTATCGGAAAATTTGACGGTCTGCATATGGGACACCAAAGTTTGATTGCGGAAATATCAAAATATACCCAGTATCAAAAAGTACTTTTTACCTTTGCTTTTCCGGAAGGACCTTATATTCTGACTCCGGAGGAAAAATATGTAAAAGCAGAAAAATTGGGGATTGATCTTTATGTGGAATGTCCCTTTGATGAAACATTAAAGGAATTGTCAGCAGAGGAATTTTTTGATGAGATTTTACTTCGTCAATGTGATGCCAAAGTGATTTGTGTCGGCGACGATTTTCATTTTGGCAAAAATCGCGGCGGGGATGTGAGATTATTACAAAAAATGTCCGAGAAAGCAGGCATTGTCTGTATTGTTGTGCCAAAGAAAAAAATGTATGATGAAATTATAAGTAGTACAAGAATTCGCAAGTGTCTGGGAGATGGCAGTCTTTCGCTTGCCAATGAACTCTTAGGCGCCCCCTATATGGTTATGGGAGAGGTGGTTCATGGAAACAAAATTGGGCGGACCCTGGATATGCCTACCGCCAATCAGATTCCGGAGGGACGAAAAATCCTTCCCCCTTTTGGAGTTTACGCTTCTCGGGTGTGTGTAGAGGGAGAGTATTATTTTGGGGTGACCAATCTTGGGGTTAAACCGACGATTCCCGGAGAAAATCAGATTGGTGTAGAAACCTGTCTGTTACAATTTGAGGGGGATTTATATGGAAAAAAGATACAGGTGGAACTTTGTGAATTTATACGAGGAGAGCGGAAATTTGCAAATTTGGAGCAATTGATGCATCAAATGGAGGCGGATAAAAAAAATGCTGGTCTTTTCTTTGGACAACCAATCAAATAAACCATTGTATCAACAAATATATGAACATATCAAGCAGGAAATTATGAAGGGGAGACTTTCCTATGGAGAAAAACTGCCTTCTGCGAGAGAATTGGCGTCCACGCTGTTGATAAGCAGAAATCCCGTTGATACAGCCTATGAGCAATTAATGGCAGAAGGGTATGTATATTCTCTTCCTCAAAAAGGATATTATGTCAATGAAATTACTTATATCAAAGAGTATGGGCAAGAGGAAGAAAAGAATTCTCCATGTTTTGAGGAGAGGGAAGAATCATCTCAACAATGGAAGTACAATTTTAATCCGGATGAAGTGGACTACAGTCATTTTCCCTATTCCACCTTTCGCTCGGTGACAAGAAGTGTGCTGGAACAGAGGGATTTTCTCTCCTCGGGAAATCCAAAGGGCGAGCAGGAACTTTGCAAAGAGGTGGCAAAATATCTATACCGGTCACGAGGCGTTCAATGTGAACTGTCACAAATTGTTATGGGAGCGGGAATCGGATATTTACTGCAATTGCTTTCTGTATTATTTCGCAGTAAAAAACGGATTGCTTTTGAAGAACCCGGATACGTTCGCGCCAAAGGCATTTTTTCATCTTACGGATTTGAGATTGTTAATTTGCCCATTCAAAGGGAGGGAATCACTCCCGAAATATTGGAGCGAGAAGGTGTGGAACTATGTTATCTGACCCCGTCTCATCAATTCCCGCTGGGGACGGTTTTGGCGGCGCCGGAACGACAGCGGCTGTTACAATGGGCAAGGGAAAAAGAAGGGCGTTATTTGATTGAAGATGACCACGATAGTGAATATCGGTACAAAGGGAAACCGATACCCGCGATGCAGAGCCTGGACCCAAAGGGAAAAGTGATTTATATCGGTACTTTTTCCAAGGCATTAACACCGGCACTTCGACTGGGATATATGGTTTTGCCCAAAGAATTGATTCCGATGTTTCATCGGGATTGTGGAGTCTACAATTGTCCGGTTTCCCGATTGGATCAACAAATCATTGCCTCATTTATGAGGGAAGGATATTTTGAAAAGCATTTGAACCGAATGCGGAAAATATACAAAGAAAAGCATGATATCATGTTGAATATGCTGCAAAAATATCCGGAAAAAGTGAAAGTGCATGGAGATTATGCCGGATTATATGTCATTGCCGAAGTACTAAAAAGAAGGAATGAACAGGATATGGTAAATGAGGCCACTTTGGCCGGCATATGTTTAAGACCCTTATCCGCTTATTATCAGGACTCGGTGCTATTGAAAAAACCTGCGTTTTTACTGGGTTTTGCCCTACCTGACAAGGAACAGATTCAAAAAGGTGTATCTATATTATGCGAAGAAATATTTTAAAAAAATCTTGTATTTGTACGGAAAGTATATTAAAGTAGAAGTATGAGATGAGAAAAATACATAGGATTGAGAAGAGAGGAAAATAATGGAATTAATATTGTCTATTTTAGCAGGTGTTGGCTTATTTTTGTATGGAATGAATTTGATGAGTGATGGATTACAAAGAGTAGCCGGCCAAAAAATGAGAGATGTACTTGAAAAATTGACCAAAAGCTCAGTTATGGGACTTCTTTTGGGAATCGTTTTTACCGGTATTATTCAATCATCCAATGCCACTACCGTTTTGGTTGTAAGTTTTGTCAACAGTGGAATCATGAAATTATCCCAGTCGGTGGGGGTGATTATGGGTGCCAATATCGGTACCACCGTAACCGGTCAGCTTATTTCGTTTAAACTAGATGCCATTGCTCCATTTTTTATCATTGCCGGTGTGATTCTTGTTATGTTTATTAAGAAGCCTATGGCAAGGCGGATTGGAGAAGTAGTACTCGGATTTGGTATTTTATTCTTTGGAATGTCTACGTTGTCATCATCGGTAAAACACCTCAATGAATTCCAGGCGGTTAAGACATTGTTTGGAAGCATTACCAATCCATTTTTGGCAGTTTTAGTTGGATTTGTGCTGACTTCAATTTTACAAAGTGCCTCTGCTTCGGTAGGTATTCTGATTGTTTTGGCGTCTTCAGGACTGATACATCCGGATATTTGCTATTACATAATTATGGGATGCGATATCGGAGCTTGTGGTTCCGCAGTATTGTCCAGTCTTGCCGGAAATAAAGATGCAAAACGTGCAGCATTGATTCACTTGCTGTTTAACCTGATTGGAACGGTTATTATTATGATTCTGCTTGCCATTGCAGGAGATGCTATTCGTGCTGCTATTCACGGTTTAACGGCATCGATTGCAGATACCAGTCTTCGTGCAGGACGAGACGTGGCCAATATCAATTCCATTTTGAAAGTATCCCAGGTAATTTTACTGTTCCCATTCAGCAAGTATCTGATTAAACTTACACGACTAATTGTAAGAGGTGCGGATGAAGAAGTTCATGGATTGGAACTGAAATATATTGGAAAACATGCTATCTTTAACGCAACGACAGCACTTCCCCAGGCCATCAATGAAACAGAACGTATGGGGACCATGGCAATAAATAACTTAAAGCGTTCCATGAAAGCGTTGCTGGAGAAGGATGAAAAAGCACTGCAGGAAGTGTATCGAAAAGAAGAGGTCATTGATTTTCTCAATACCGAAATTTCCAATTATTTAGTACAGGCCAATCAGTTATCTCTGCCAATTCAAGATAAAAAAGAATTGGGTGCCATGTTCCATGTAGTTAATGATATTGAGAGAATTGGGGATCATGCAGAAAATATTGCAGATTTTGCCAAAACCATGCGAAAGGCAGAGTTGCAATTTAGTAAAAAAGCTACGAATGAATTAAACGACTTGTATGAAAAGGTATGTATTCTCTTGGATTATTCCATGAAGCAGTTTGTTTCCGGAGATGAGTCCCATGCCGTGGAAATCATGCAGTTGGAAGATGAAATTGACAAGCTGGAGAAAAAATTCCAGAAAAAGCATGTGAATCGTCTGGCAAATAATAAATGTGAGCCACATGCGGCCATGATTTTTTCGGATTTATTGAGTAATCTTGAACGTGTGGCAGATCATGGTGTCAACATTGCATTTGCAGAACAGGATGAAGAAGAAGCTTAAGTAAAGAGAGGGAAGGATGTATCGATGTATTGGCTGATGGCAGGAATTTTTTTGCTGATTGTAGTATGGTTCCTTTATGGCTATCTTTCCAATTTTCGGATGGATGAAAAATGCTGCAGTAAGTATGAAATGAATGAGCCAAAAGTAGTTTCCGGACAGGGCTTGCGAATGGTCTATCTGACTGATTTACATGGATGGCGTTATGGAAAAGACAATGAGAAACTGTGGATGAAGATTCGGGCCGCGGAGCCGGAAATCATCTGCATTGGAGGAGATATGACCGTGAAAGAAGGAGAGGGATGTGAATCCGCTCTTTCTTTATGTGATAGACTGTTGGAAATTGCACCGGTTTATTATGCCATGGGAAATCACGAAATTCGCATGCCTAGGTATGAAGAATATGTGACCCGGTTAGAGCAACTGGGAGTGTGTGTCTTGCGAAATGAAAGTACCATTTACCAAAAAGATTCCATGGAATATCATATTTATGGTTTGGATTTGCCATTGGAAAGTTATGCCAGGTGGAAAAAAAATGTGCCGCCTACCGGAGAACAGTTACAGGAATTGTTGGGAAAACCGGAAGAAAGAGACACCGTCATGACGATTTTACTGGCACATAATCCTGCTTTTTTTCCCATTTATGCCTCATGGAAACCGGATTTGGTTTTGTCCGGACATTTTCATGGAGGAATTATGATTTTACCGGGAATTGGTGGTGTCATTGGACCGGATTTTAAATTGTTTCCCAAGTATGATGAAGGCCCGTTTCGGGAAAAAGATTCTTATATGATTGTGAGCCGGGGCTTGGGGACACATCATTTGCCTTTTCGGTTTTTCAACCCACCGGAAATGGTAATATTACAAATTAATCCAGGAGAAGAATTGACGTTGGAAAGGAAGTGAAAACGTGGGAATACCAGTAAAGTTAGAGGTTTTTGAAGGTCCTTTGGATCTTTTGCTTCATTTGATTGAAAAAAATAAAGTGGATATTTATGATATTCCCATTGTTTTAATTACGGAGCAATATTTGGATTATGTAAGTCAAATGGACCGAAAAGACATGGATGTCATGAGTGAATTTTTGGTGATGGCAGCAACCCTTGTTCGAATCAAATCCAAAATGCTTTTGCCGGTGGAGGAAAAAGAAGAGGAAGAATTTGAGGACCCAAGGCAGGAACTGGTGGAAAGAATTTTGGAATATAAGATGTATAAATATGCTTCTTATGAATTAAAAGATCGGCAGGTGGATGCCGGACGTATGGTATTTAAGGAACCAAGTATTCCAGAGGAAATCAAAGATTTCAAAGAAGAAGTTGCCATTGAGGATTTGCTCAGTGATGTAACCCTTGCAAAATTACAGGGGATTTTTAATTCTGTCATGAAAAAGCAGGTGGACAAGATTGATCCCATCCGTAGTAAATTTGGAGAAATTGAAAAAGAGGAAATCAGTCTGGAAGATCATATGGTATTTCTGGAGGACTATGCCAAGACCCATAAAACCTTTAGTTTTCGTAAACTATTGGAAAATGGTTCCAGCAAAACCTATGTCATTGTTTCCTTTTTGGGAATTTTGGAAATGATGAAGATAGGAAAACTTACCATCGTGCAGGAGAATATTTTTGATGATATTCTGATTACTTACCGGGAAAATGAGAATGGAAAAAATGAGAATGAAAAAAGCGAAAGTGAGGAATAAAAAGTGAGCATAAAAGAGTTAGAAGCAGTAATTGAAGCGATTCTTTTTACCATGGGAGAGGCCGTGGAAGTGGAGAGGATTGCTACTGCTGTAGAACATGATGAAGATACCATTCGGCGCTTGATTCGCAATATGATGACCAGATATGAAGAAGAAGATCGCGGAATCCGGATTATAGAATTGGATGGCTCCTTTCAACTTTGTACCAAACCGGAAATGTATGAGTATTTAATTAAAGTGGCTCATGTACCGAAAAAGCATGTTTTGACGGATGTTATGCTGGAAACACTTTCTATTATTGCTTATAAGCAGCCTATTACCAGATTGGAAATTGAGAAAATTCGGGGAGTAAAATGCGATCATGCGGTAAATAAATTGATTGAATACAATCTTATTTGTGAAGCGGGACGACTGGATGCTCCCGGGCGGCCTATTTTATTTGCAACCACAGAAGAATTTTTACGTTATTTTGGAATTGAATCACTGGAAGAACTTCCGATTCTCAATCAGGAAACCATAGATAATTTCAAAGAAGAAGCAGAAAGGGAAGTTATGCGGGAGATGGCAGCCGGTGAGTGGAAAAATGGGGAATTGCCGGAAGAAGTTTTGGCAGAGCAAATGTTATCGGAATCCATGGAGCCGGAGGAAGAAACCCGGGAACCAGAGGAAGCAACTCTCCAATGGGATGGATTAGAAGAAGAATAAAAGAAAGGAATTCCAACTTTTCTCCAAAGAGAAAAGCGGAATTCCTTTCTTTTATTTATAATCTACCAGTTCTACATAAAAGTTTCGATAATCTTTTCGTTTTTCTTTAGTAGCGGCAATGGCTGTACGAGGATGCTGATTGAGCTGTCCTGTCAGAAGATAAGGGATGTTATACCCCCATACAACGCCCTGTTCTTTCAATGGCTCGATTTCTTTTTCCAAAAAATCCAATATCGGAAGAATATTATATTTTGGATTTTTCAGGAAGCCAAGAAGAATCTCGCTGGCACAGTTGCCGGCCCCACGTCCCATGCCACTGACGGTAACATCCAGATAGCTGACACCCCGGGACAAGGCTTCAATGGTATTGGCAAAGGCAAGCTGCTGATTGTTATGGGCATGGATACCGATGAATTTGTCATATTTTTCAGCAAAGGAAAGATATTTATCGGCTAATTTTCTCATTTGTTCCGGATAAATAGCACCATAACTGTCAACGATGTAAATTCCATCTACGGAACTCTGTCCAAACAAGTCAAGGGCTTCATCGATGTCAGCATCGTTGTCGCTGGAAACCGCCATAATATTAATAGTAGTTTCATAGCCCTTTTCATGGCAATATTCAATCATTTCAATAGCTGCCGGAATGGTATTGATGTAGGTGGCAATACGAATCAAATCAATGACACTGTCACTTTTATCAATAATGTCCCGACGAAAATCGGTTCTTCCAACATCTGCCATAACGGCAATCTTCATATCGGAATCGTTGTCGCCCACAATGCGTCGTATATCTTCTTCTTCACAAAATTTCCATGGTCCGAAACTCTTCTCATCGAAGATATCTTTAGATGCCTTGTAACCAAATTCCATATAGTCAACCCCGGCTTTGATGTTAGCCTGGTAAAGATTTTTCACAAATTCATCGGTAAAACGAAAATCGTTTACCAGTCCACCATCGCGAATTGTCGCATCTACCACCCTGACATCAGGACGATAGGATAAAATTGTTCCTTTTGTTTCCATTTTTCTTTTCCTTTCAAAGAACGTATTTGTAGCAGGATAGTCTGCTACAAACATCATTGTAACAGAAAAGATGGAAAAATGCAAAAGAAAATCAAACAAACTTTTGACCCACGCTTTATTGTATGCTATAATAAAGATAATTTTGATGCGATTACCGCAAATAGAAAAAAACAATGCGCGAAATCAGGCGCAAGAAGGAGTTAAAAATGGATTACAAGAAAGCAGGCGTGGATATTGAAGCAGGATATAAGGCAGTTTCTTTGATGAAAGAGCATATTGCCTCCACCATGAGACCAGAAGTTTTGACAGATATTGGTGGATTCTCGGGGGCTTTTTCCATGAAAAAATTTATGGGGATGGAAGAGCCTACGTTGGTTTCAGGTACAGATGGTGTCGGTACAAAATTAAAAATTGCATTTCTTTTGGACAAGCATGATACCATTGGAATCGATTGTGTGGCAATGTGTGTAAATGATATTGCCTGTGCAGGTGGTGAACCATTATTTTTCCTTGATTATATTGCATGTGGCAAAAATGAGCCGGAAAAAATTGCAAAGATTGTAAGTGGTGTAGCGGAGGGATGTCGTCAGTCGGAAGCTGCACTGATTGGTGGAGAAACAGCTGAGATGCCGGGATTCTATCCGGTGGATGAGTATGATTTGGCAGGTTTTTCTGTGGGCATTGTGGATCGTAAAGACATGATTACCGGAAAAGAATTGAAAGCGGGAGACGTTTTGGTAGGTATGGCATCTTCCGGAATCCATAGTAATGGTTATTCTTTGGTACGTCAGGTATTTTCCATGAATACCGAGGCATTGAACCGTCATTATGAATCCCTTTCAGCCACCTTGGGAGAGACGTTACTCACCCCTACTAAAATTTATGTAAAAGCATTGAAATCCATCAAAGAAGCAGGTGTTCGCATTAAGGCCTGCAGCCATATTACCGGTGGTGGATTTTATGAAAATATTCCTCGTATGTTGATTGAGGGAACTCATGCCAATATTAAAAAGGACAGTTTTGTCATTCCTCCAATCTTTGAAATGTTAGCCAAAGATGGTAATGTGGAAGAGACTGCAATGTTCAATACATATAACATGGGTGTTGGTATGATTACGGCCGTAGATTCACAGGATGTGGATAAGACGGTAGAGGCGATTCGTGCAGCTGGTGAAGTGCCATATATTATGGGAGAAATTGTTGCCGGTGAAAAAGGAATTACATTACAATAGAGGTGAAATTATGAAAATAGCAGTATTGGTATCCGGTGGAGGAACCAATCTTCAGGCTATTATGGATAGTTTGAAGGCAGGAACAATCACCAATACATCACTGGAATTGGTTGTGAGTAATAAGCCGGGAGCATATGCCTTAGAACGAGCGGCAAAAAATGGAATTCATAGCGAGTGTGTGGCTCCAAAAGATTTTTCTACAAGAGAAGAATACGGAGAAGCCATGATTGCTTTATTGGACAAATATGAGATTGAACTGGTGGTGCTGGCAGGATTTTTGGTGATTTTGCCGGAAAATCTGGTGGCTCATTTTGCCGGTCGGATGATTAATATTCATCCGTCGTTGATACCGGCTCATTGTGGTCCGGGATATTATGGATTGAAGGTGCATGAAAGTGTTCTGGCTCGTGGAAACAAGGTGACAGGTGCCACGGTTCATTTTGTCAATGAGATTGCCGATGGCGGTCCCATCATTATTCAAAAAGCCGTTGAAGTGAAAGAAGATGACACACCGGAAGTTCTGCAAAAACGTGTGATGGAACAGGCGGAATGGAAGATTCTTCCACAGGCAATTGATGAGATTGCCAATGGACGGATTGAAATTGTAAATGGTATTGTAAAACATAGATAAGGAAAGCGAGGATTTCTCATGAAAGTATTAATCGTTGGAAGCGGTGGCCGTGAACATGCGATTGCGGTAAGTGTTGCCAAGAGTAAACAGGTTGAAAAGATTTATTGTGCTCCCGGAAATGCCGGGATTGCAGCGGTGGCAACCTGTGTTGACATCGGAGCCATGGAATTTGAAAAACTGGCAGATTTTGCAGAAGAAAAGGAAATCGGACTCACCATTATCGGAATGGATGATCCTCTGGTAGGTGGTGTGGTAGATGTATTCGAAAAGCGTGGGCTTCGTGTATTCGGACCGAGAAAGAATGCAGCGATTATAGAAGGAAGTAAAGCTTTTTCCAAGGATTTAATGAAAAAATACAGCATTCCTACAGCTACTTATGAAAATTTTGATTCTCCGGAAAAAGCATTGGAATATTTGGAGAAAGCTAAGATGCCGATTGTTTTGAAAGCAGATGGGCTGGCTCTCGGAAAAGGTGTTTTGATTTGCAATACACTGGAAGAAGCCAAAGAAGGCGTAAAGACGCTGATGTTGGATAAGCAGTTTGGAGATGCAGGAAATCAGATTGTCATTGAAGAATTTATGACCGGACGTGAAGTATCCGTTTTGTGCTATTGCGATGGTACGCATATCAAACCTATGACCAGTGCACAGGATCACAAACGTGCAAAAGACAACGATGAAGGACTGAATACCGGCGGTATGGGAACATTTTCCCCAAGTCCGTTTTATACAGAAGAAGTACAAAAGTTTTGTGAAGAAAAAGTATACCAGCCAACCATGGATGCCATGAAAGCAGAAGGAAGAGATTTTGTGGGAATTCTATTTGTGGGTCTGATGCTGACAGAAGATGGTCCTAAAGTGTTGGAATACAATGCCCGTTTTGGAGATCCGGAAGCCCAGGTAGTGCTTCCACGTATGAAAAATGACATTGTGGACGTCATGAATGCATGTATTGACGGAAAATTGGATGAAATTGATCTTCAATTTGAAGAGAATGCTGCTGTATGTGTGGTACTTGCTTCCGATGGTTATCCCCTTCATTATGAAAAGGGGAAAGTTATCACCGGATTTGAGAATTTTGAAGAAAAAGACGGTTATTATGTCTTCCATGCGGGAACGAAGTTTGATGAAGACGGAAATATTGTAACCAATGGCGGTCGTGTCCTTGGCATTACAGCAAAGGGACAAGATTTGAAAGAAGCTAGAAAAAATGCATATGCTGCCACAGAGTGGATTTCCTTTGAGAATAAGTATATGAGAAATGATATCGGAAAAGCAATTGATGAGGCTTAGATGCACAGAGCAGACAGTTTTTGCCTGTGGCATCCCAATATAAATAGAAAAAAAGGAGAGTAAGAGATGTATTCATTTGAAGAAGTAGTAAAAGCAGATCCGGAACTTGCAAAAGCAATGGAACTTGAGACCAATCGTCAAAATGACCATATTGAATTGATTGCATCGGAGACTTTTGTAAGTAAAGCGGTTATGGCAGCAATGGGAAGTACTTGTACCAACAAGTATGCCGAGGGATATCCGGGCAAACGTTATTATGGCGGATGCCAATATGTGGATATGGTAGAGGAACTTGCCAGAGAACGTGCGAAAAAATTATTTGGTTGCACGTATGTAAATGTTCAGCCACATTCCGGGGCACAGGCCAATATGGCAGTCTTTTTTGCCCTTGTGAAACCGGGCGAAACGGTTATGGGAATGAATCTGGATCACGGTGGACATTTGTCTCATGGAAGCCCTGCCAATATATCCGGAACCTATTATAACATCGTACCTTATGGGGTAAATGATGAAGGATTTATTGATTATGACGAAGTGGAGCGCATTGCCAAAGAGTGCAAGCCAAAAATGATTATTGCCGGAGCAAGTGCATATTGCCGTAAAATCGATTTCAAACGTTTCCGTGAAATCGCAGATGAAGTGGGAGCGTTTTTGATGGTGGATATGGCGCATATTGCCGGTCTTATAGCTGCGGGAGTTCATGAGAGTCCGATTCCATATGCTCATGTAACAACTACCACAACCCATAAAACCCTTCGAGGACCTCGTGGTGGTATGATTCTTTCCAGTGAAGAATTTGCTACGGAGCATAAGCTGAACAAAGCAATCTTCCCGGGAATTCAGGGAGGTCCATTGATGCATGTGATTGCAGCCAAAGCAGTTTGTTTCAAAGAGGCGTTGGACCCAAGCTTTAAAGAATATGGAAAAAATATTGTTGCCAATGCTCAGGCACTTTGCAAAGGTCTTATGTCACGTGGTATTGATATTGTGTCAGGAGGTACTGACAACCATTTGATGTTGGTGGATCTTGCCGGAAAAGGCTTGACAGGAAAAGAAGTGGAGGCATGGTTGGATGAGGCAAATATTACCGCCAATAAAAATACCATTCCAAACGATCCACAAAGTCCTTTTGTTACCAGTGGAATTCGCTTGGGAACAGCAGCAGTGACAACCCGTGGTTTCAATACCGAAGATATGGATCAAGTGGCAGAAGCGATTGCGATGCTGATTGATGATGTAAATGCCAACAAAGAAAAGGCTATGGAAATTGTTAAAACATTGACAGATAAATATCCATTGTATTAATCTTGCACAAAATGACTTTTGAGCCCGACAGCATAATATTCTAAGTAAAAAAACTACCAATTCGAAAGAGTTGGTAGTTTTTTGGTGCACAAGCCTGACAAGTACCAAAAAAGTTTTGACATCTTTTTTTAAAAGAGGTAAAATAAGAAAAGATATTACTATGAAAAAGGATGAAATAGGAACGGAATGGAAAGGGGAAACATTATGTTAGGAAATGGAAGGAAAACCATTGGTTTGTTTGTGTTTAGCAGTTATGAACCTTATCAGCAGCAAATATGCCATGGGGTTGCGGAACAGGCATTTGCTAAGGGATATAATGTGGCAGTGATGAATGCGTTTGGCCGATATGGGGATGATGTGGAATATTTCCAAGGAGAAGCGCAGATTTTTGATTTGCCGGATTATAGTAAGTTTGCCGGTATCATTTTAACAACAGATATGTTTAATATCCCAGGAGCGAAAGAAAATGTATTGAAGCATATTCAACAGGAGGCTCATTGTCCGGTGGTATCCCTTCGACAGCAGATAGAAGGGATGAATAATATTTTATTGGACGAACCTAATAACATGGAGGAAATTATTCGTCATGTGATTGAAGTGCACCATGCCAGAGATATTGCCTTTATGTCTGGACCTAAGCAACGGGAAGATGCAAATTCCCGTTTGGAATGTTTCAAACGTCTGATGGAAGAGTACGGATATTCCATTGGTAAGAATCGTATTTACTATGGAAATTTCTGGAAAAACCAGGGACCTGACGTATGTGATTTCTTTTTGTCGGGAGATAAGTGGCCGGATGCCATTATTTGTGCCAATGATAATATGGCTTTGTCTGTATGTGATGAACTGTATGAGCGTGGCATTCGTGTGCCGGAAGACATCATTGTGACAGGTTATGATGGAGAAGAAGAAGGAAAATATTATCAGCCGGCATTGTCAACGGTTGAAGTTGATTTTATTGATATGGCACACCAGGCAGTGGATTTAATTGAAAAGCATCAGAAAGATTTAAAATGTGAGACGGTTTATGCCAAAACCAAATGCTATCCCAAAGAATCCTGTGGATGCAAGAAGATAAATACTAATTTTCCAAAACGTGCCATGCATTATAGCTCCAATCTCCGATTGGGCAATTTGGAGATGCAATTTAGTTTTATGTCTATTGAATTTGGAAAAATCCGAAAAATCAGCGAAATGCCGCCGATTGTTGAAAAATACATTTACAATTTTACAGATTTTGCAGATTATTATCTTTGTATTTGTGATGGACTGCGAAAAATAGAAGAAGGAAAAGCCAATGATTACACGGAACAAATGCATCTGCGTGTTGGTTTTCATAATAGAATGAACATGTCAGAACCAGGACAGAGGTTGGATATTGCCTTTCCCAAAGAAGACTTGATTCCCCATGAGTTGGTGGGAGAGGAACCTCAATGCTTTTATTTTGTTCCGGTTCATTATCAGAATACGTGTTATGGATATGAAGTTTATCAGTTTTCGGAGGCGAATAAAGGGGGAGGGATTTATCCCCGTTGGACCATTGCCATTGCCAATGCCATTGAGTCCATTCGCATCCAGGAAAAATTGCATGATTTGATAGATGAATTGGAAAATATGTACATACATGATGTAATGACCGGATTGTATAACCGCAGAGGGTTTGAAAATTATGCAAGAAGTCTGTTCTTAGAGGCGAAAGTCAAAGAAATCAGTGTCTGTGTTCTAGGAATCGATGCGGATGGATTAAAAACGATTAATGACATATTTGGTCATCACGAAGGGGATAATCTGCTTCGCTGTATCGGTTATGCCATCAATGAAGCAGGAAGCCAGGGGCAGATTGGAGCACGTATTGGTGGAGATGAATTTGAAGTTATTATCCTAAATGCAGAGGAAGAAGATGCCAAGCGTTGGGTTTACAAGTTTGAACGAAGTTTGGAGAATTATAATCAAAAATCAGGAAAACTATATAAGGTACATGCCAGTGTGGGATATCGTGTGGGAATACCAAATCCGGGGGATACTTTGGAGAGTTATATGAAAGAAAGCGACGATATTATGTATCAAAATAAAATCAAAAACAAACGCAGGAGAAATGAGCCCCTGCGCTGACATTTTTTGGATTATTCATGCAATTCATTTCTCATTAGTCCCAGAGCATTTTTTTCAAGGCGTGATACTTGAGCTTGTGAGATATGGATTTCTTTTGCTACTTCCATTTGCGTTTTTCCTTGGAAATAACGCAGGTCAATGATGGTTTTTTCCCGGGAAGGAAGGGAGCGGATGGCCTCCCGCAGGGAAAGCATTTCCACCCAGCCCTCTTCTTTATTCTTGCTATCACTGATTTGATCCATGATATAGAGGGTGTCCCCTCCATCGGAATACACAGGTTCATAAAGAGACACAGGACTTTGGATGGCATCCAGTGCCATGGCAATTTCCTCCGGTGCCACTTCCAGTTTCTTTGCAATTTCATCTAAAGTGGGTTCTTTTTCCGATTGTTTCATCAAGGCCTCTTTGGTATAGATTGCCTTGTAGGCGATGTCGCGCAGGGAACGACTTACACGGATGCTGTTGTTGTCTCTTAGATAACGTCGAACTTCTCCAATGATCATGGGTACCGCATAGGTGGAAAATTTTACTTGTAAGGTGGTGTCAAAATTATCAATGGCTTTCATCAGGCCGATGCATCCGATTTGAAATAAATCATCGATATTTTCACCGGCATTGGTAAAGCGTTGAATAATGCTTAATACAAGACGTAGATTTCCTTTGATAAAAGTTTCTCTGGCATTTCGGTCACCTTTTTTTATCTTCTCAAATAATTCCTTTTTTTCATCTTCCGTGAGGAGTGGGAGTTTGCTGGTATTGACCCCACAGATTTCAACTTTGTATTGTGCCATGATTCTTCCCTCACTTCTTTTGTCATTTAGTTTGCACACAAATCGAATGAATTATTCTTTGGCAGCATAGATTTATAAAAAACGGGTGAATTTTCATGCGAATTTGTGAATTACGGGAAAAAGAAGTGATTAATGTCTGTAATGGGGAGCGTCTGGGATATGTGGAAGATATGATATTTGATTTGTGCCGTGGGTGTATTTCTCATATCATTGTTCCAAAGAATTGTAAATTTATGGGGCTTTTTGGAAAAGAGGAGGAGTTTGTCATTGATTTGAAATGTATCTGTCAAATTGGCAATGATATTATTCTTGTGGAAATTCCGCCGGATAAAAATCACAAATTTTATGAAAAATGACTTTACGTCAAAGAGATTTTCGATTATGATAAATAAGAAGCATTTTTGAGAATAATACAGAAAAGAGGTTAGAAGGATGAAATGTCCATTTTGTGGGGAAGATAATACCAAAGTGATTGATTCAAGACCGGCAGATGATAATAGTTCCATTCGTCGCAGAAGACAATGTGAGCGTTGTGGGAAACGATTTACTACCTATGAAAAACTAGAGACCATACCTTTAGTTATCATTAAGAAAGATCAGACGAGAGAACCCTATAACCGCGACAAAATAGAACAGGGAATATTCCGTTCCTGTACGAAATTAGCTATTTCCGTCGATGATATTAATCAAGTAGTGGATCAAATTGAAACCGAGATATTCAATTTGGGAGAAAAAGAAGTATCCAGTAAATATATTGGTGAAGTTGTTATGGAACGTCTCAAAACACTTAATCCCGTGGCTTATGTGCGCTTTGCTTCGATATATCGGGAATTTAAGGACGTTAATACCTTTATGGATGAGATTAAAAAAATACTGGACAATCAATAAATATCCATGCTATACTTGGAATAGGCAATTTCTCCTTTTGGAAGAAAAGGAGAATCGATTATGTATAGTAAAGTGTATAGTGCCGGTCTTGTGGGACTTGAGGCACAAAAAATTTTAGTTGAGGCAGATGTTTCCAATGGTCTTCCTACCTTTCAGATGGTAGGACTTTTGGCATCTGCTGTCAAAGAAGCCAGAGAAAGAGTTCGTATCTCTTTACAAAATTCGGGAGTGGTATTTCCACCAAAGCGGATTACGGTCAATCTTTCTCCGGCAGATCTTCGAAAAGATGGCGCAGGCTTTGATTTGCCAATTGCCATTTCGCTTGTTGCCGCATTCGGCATGATTCCAATTTGTGATACAGAAAAGATGGCATTTGTGGGGGAGCTTTCCCTGGATGGAAGAGTGCATGGGATTCACGGGGCACTTTCCATGGCATTTGTGGCCAAAGAGTCCGGTTTTACTTCTATTATGCTGCCGGCTGCCAATGCAGCAGAAGCTTCTTTTGTGGAGGGCATTGATATTATCGGAGTACATACTCTTCGGGAAGCAATCGCTTTTTTGCGTGGAGAGACTACCATTTTGCCGGCAAAAACAATGGAGGATGAAGAAATACAAAAGGAACGGACTCCGGAAGTGGATTTTGCGGATATTGTAGGGCAGGAAATTGCAAAAAGAGCAGCCGTTATTGCGGTGGCAGGTTCCCACAATCTTTTGCTTGTAGGAGCACCGGGAACCGGAAAGACACTTTTAGCAAAGGCTGTTTCGGAAATTATGCCCCCCTTGACCCGGGAAGAGATGATGGAATTAACGAAAATATATAGTGTGGCCGGATTGTTGGATGAAACCCATCCCATAGTTACCAAACGCCCCTTTCGTGCACCACATCATTCCGTTTCCCCGGCTGCTTTTGCCGGAGGAGGCAGTAAAATCGTTCCCGGTGAGATTACCTTATCCCAAAATGGAATTCTATTTTTGGATGAACTTCCTGAATTTTCCAGAACCACATTGGAGATTTTGCGTCAGCCCATGGAAGAAGGAAAGATACATTTGTCAAGACTGGGCAACAGTTTCGACTATCCGGCCAAGATGATGGTTATCGGCGCCATGAACCCCTGTCGATGTGGTTTTTATCCGGATTTGCAAAAATGCAGATGTACTCCCATGCAGGTGCAGAATTATCTGGCTCGCTTGAGTGAACCTTTACTGGATCGCATGGATTTGTGTGTGGAGATGGAAAAAAAACCATTTTTTCCGGGAACAGAGAAAAGGGAAAAAACCAGCGGAAATAGCAAAGAAATTCGGGAACAAATCCTTAAGACGAGAAAAATACAAAAAGAGCGTTATAAGAATGAGCCCATTCGATATAATAGTGAATTAGAAGGAAAAAGATTAGAAAAATATTGTTGTTTGGGTAAAAATGAAAAAGAATTATGGAAAGAGCTTTGCCAGCAAATGGAATTGTCCCTGAGAGGAGCCAAACGTTTGCTTCGTGTGGCAAGGACTTTGGCGGATATGGAAGAAAAAGATGAAATTGGGGAAGAAAATCTTTTGGAAGCATCTCTTTATAAAGGCATCAATCGAAAATACTGGTCTGCTTTGCCGGAAGGAACCAAATAAGGAGGAGAATATGACACAGGAACAATATGGAATGTGGCTTTGCAGTATCGAAGGGATTGGAAGTCATACCATACAAAAACTTATAGAAGCAGTAGGAACACCGGAAAAAGTGTATGAAAAAACATTGGAAGAATTGGAAAGGATACCCGGGATCGGGGAGAAAGAGGCGAAATTATTGATTCAGAGTAAGAGACATTTTCGATACCGCTCTATGAAAGAACAGGTAAAAGCCCATGAGATGGAAGTGGTTTCTTATTTTTCCAGGGATTATCCGGAAAAATGTCGGCAGATTTCGGATTTTCCCAAAAGATTATATTTTAAAGGAAAGTTGCCGGAGGAAGATCTACAAATTGCCATTGTGGGGGCAAGAAACTGTTCACATTATGGCCGGGAGATGGCAAGAAAATTTGCTTATGAGCTGGCGAGAGAAAATGTGGGAATTGTCAGTGGCATGGCACGTGGAATTGATGGATGGGCCCATCAGGGAGCCCTGGAAGCCGGAGGAAATACCTATGCCGTTTTGGGAAATAGTGCGGAAATCTGTTATCCAAAGGAACATGAGAAACTGTATCGAAGTATTTTGAAACGAGGGGGTGTATTGGCCGAATATCCTCCGGAAACACCGGCTATGCCCGCATTTTTTCCGATGCGAAATCGAATCATAAGTGCTTTGTCTGACGGTGTCTTAATCGTGGAAGCAAGAGCCAAGAGTGGTTCTCTGATTACAGCAGACCAGGCTTTGGAGCAGGGAAAAGACATTTTTGTCATTCCCGGACGAATTGGAGATTCCCTAAGTGAAGGATGCAATCACTTAATTCAGCAGGGGGCGTTATTGGTGACAAAACCAGCGGATATACTGGATTTTTATGAGACCAATGGCTTACTTTTGCGAAGAAAAAACAGGAAAAAATTGAGTAAAATAAAAGTTTCCCTTGAAAGTCATGAAAAAATGGTGTATGCTAATTTAAGTCTTGAGCCGAAAGAAATCAATCAAATTGCAAAGGAAACCTCATTATCTATTGCACCATTGATGAAAACTCTTTTTTCCATGCAAAGGAAAGGCTTGATAGAAGAAGTTGGAAAAAATAATTATATAAAATTATGACACAAGGGGGTAGTTTTTATGGCGAAAAACTTAATCATCGTGGAGTCACCGGCAAAATCCAAAACCATAAAAAAATTTTTGGGAAGTAATTACACGGTAGTTGCTTCCAATGGTCACGTTCGTGATTTACCGAAAAGTCAGATGGGAATCGATTTTGAAAATGACTTTGAGCCAAAGTATATCACAATACGGGGAAAAGGAGAATTGCTTGCTTCTTTGCGAAAAGAAGTGAAAAAAGCAGATAAGATCTATCTTGCAACAGACCCCGATCGTGAGGGAGAAGCTATTTCCT
Source organism: Eubacterium sp. (assembly GCA_022769325.1). Lineage (GTDB taxonomy): Bacteria > Bacillota > Clostridia > Lachnospirales > Lachnospiraceae > Eubacterium_F. The sequence continues at coordinate 23,461 of JALEKC010000154.1, forward strand.
GGCATTTGTTTTTCGCTTTAAAATTGGATCCTAAGAAAACAAAACGTATTACCTTTAATGAGATAACAAAAAATGCCATTCGACAGGCAATCAAAGAATCCAGAGAAATTGATATGGATTTGGTGGATGCTCAGCAGGCACGACGGGTTCTGGATCGTATCGTGGGTTATTCCATCAGTCCCCTTCTCTGGCAGAAAGTAAAACGTGGGTTAAGTGCCGGTCGTGTACAATCCGTTGCCCTTCGTATTATCGCAGATCGTGAAGCTCAGATTGACGCTTTTATTCCACGGGAGTATTGGAGTCTGGAAGCAGAATTTTCAATTCAAGGGTCGAAAAAACCTCTTGTGGCAAAATATTATGGAAACCCCAAAAAACAGGAAAATATTTCCAAGGAAGAACTGGATGCTATCTGCAAAGAATTGAAGGGAAGTTCTTTTCAGGTTTCCGAGATAAAAAAAGGGGAGCGCACCAAGAAACCGCCGTTGCCATTTACTACCAGTACCTTGCAGCAGGAATGTGCAAAACATTTGAATTTTGCAACATCAAAGACCATGCGTATCGCACAGCAGCTTTATGAAGGAGTGGCTGTAAAAGGCAGGGGAACCATCGGCTTGATAACCTATCTTCGTACGGATTCTACGCGTATTTCCCAGGAGGCAGATGCGGAATGTAAAGAATTTATCCGTGAGACCTATGGCGAAGAAAATGTGATGGAAAATACGGTGCAAAAGAAAGAAACTAAGAAAATCCAGGATGCCCATGAGGCAATTCGTCCAACTTATGTGGACTTAACACCGGCTATGGTAAAAGACTCCTTATCCAGAGATCAGTTTCGTCTGTATCAATTGATTTGGAAACGATTTGTGGCAAGTCGCATGAATGGGGCAAAATATGAAACTACCTCCGTTAAAATCGATGCGGGAAAATATCGTTTTACCAGTTCCGGTTCAAAGATTGTATTTCCGGGATTTCTTTCCGTATATCAAAACGAAGAAGACAAAGCAGAAAATAATGCCGTTTTGTCCAAGGTATCCAAGGGAGATGTCCTTGAAGTGTCAGATTTGAAAAAGGAACAGCATTTTACCCAGCCACCGGCTCACTATACGGAAGCTTCTCTGGTAAAAGAATTGGAAGATTTGGGTATTGGAAGACCAAGTACGTATGCCCCTACGATTTCCACTTTGATTTCCAGAAGATATCTGGCAAAGGAAAATAAAAATCTGTATCTTTCGGATTTGGGGGATATTGTAAATAAAATCATGGTAAGTGCTTTCCCAAGTATCGTGGATGTAAATTTTACGGCCACTATGGAGACATTGCTGGACGGTGTGGCAGAAGGAACGGTAGAGTGGAAAAGCATCATCCGGAATTTTTATCCGGATTTGAAAGAGGCAGTGGAGCATGCGGAGCAGGCTCTTGAAAAAATTGAGATTGAAGACGAAGTGACAGACACGCTATGTGAAAATTGTGGAAGAAATATGGTGATTAAGTATGGCCCCCACGGAAAATTTTTGGCATGCCCGGGATTTCCAGAATGTCGCAATACAAAGCCATACTTTGAAAAAATTGGGGTAAAATGTCCAAAATGCGGTGGGGAAATTGTGATTAAGAAGACGCAGAAGGGACGCCGTTATTATGGATGTGAAAATTATCCGGAATGTGAAGTGATGACTTGGCAGAAACCATCTAAAGAAATCTGTCCAAAATGTGGCAGCATGTTGCTGGAAAAAGGAAATAAGTTGGTTTGTGCAGATTCTTCCTGTGGAACTATCATGGAAAAACAAAAGGATAAGGCTTGAATTATTTCCAAATTTGTGATAAGATGAGTAAAAGTGATTGTGAGGCATGAAGATGAGTGTAGAACTTTTAGACAAGACACGTAAAATGAATCGGTTACTAAGGGATAATCGTGTGTCAAAAGTGGCATTTACGGATTTGTGCCAATTACTTGGCGAATTATTAGAATCCAGTGTATATGTGATTAGTAACAAAGGAAAGATTCTGGGGATTCATCGCAGGAAAGATGATATTTCCTGTTCCATGGTTCCGACTTCGGAGGGCGAATGGCTGGAACCGGAGATGGCAAAGCGTTTTTTGGAAGTTTTATCCACAAATGAAAATGTGAATTTGGAATTTATGGGATTTCCCAAGGAAGAAACGAAGGAAATTCAAGCGATGATTGCACCAGTATACATAGCGGGAAAGAGACTTGGAACGCTGTTCTTAGCTCGCCATGAAAAATGCTATGGCATTGAAGACATTATTCTCACGGAGTACAGTACGACCATTGTTGGTCTGGAGATGATGCGAGCTGTTTCAGAAGAAGATGATTTTGCCAGTCGGAAGCAGCAGGAAATTGAATCAATTTTACATATATTATCGCCTTTAGAGAGAAATGCCGTGGAGCAGGTGATTCGACGGATTGAGCAGGGAGAGGGGACGATTGTTACCTCAAGACTTGCAAAGGAAGTTGGGATTACACGGACGGTTATTGTAAATGCATTGAAGAAAGTGGAAAGTGCAGGCTTGATTCAAACCAAATCTTATGGTGTGAAAGGAACACATATTAAGATTAAAAATGAACGAATATATACTGATTTCGTGACACAAAAAATGGAAATGGATTTCTGATAACGCAAATGGAATTGTGGTCTTTTCGTGATTCCCTTTGCGTTTTTATGCGAAAATGACAGATAAGGAGGTATGAAGATGGTTTTATCAAATGCGTATAATTATATCAATGTTCTTGGAAAAGCGGCGGATGCCAGTTGGACAAGAAATGACATTTTGGCCAACAACATAGCAAATGCAGATACTCCCGGATTTAAAAGAAAAGATGTTCAGTTTGAGACCTATCTTGCCAATGCTGTGGCAGGGACAGACAGTCTGGACGAAACCATAGACAATATCGATTTAAATGAATTGAATTGTACGACTTATACGGACCAGTCAAATTTGAGTTATCGTTATGATGGAAACAATGTGGATATCAATACCGAGAATGTGGAATTAGCAAAAAACCAATTAAAATACTATACCCTTATGAATTCGATGACTCAGGAGTTTTCAAGATTGAAGACGGCACTTCGTACCTCATGATGATGGATGCAGAGTGAGTGTGAAAAAGAAAGGATGAACCATATGTCAGTATTTGGAGCAATGGATGTAAGTGCGTCTGGTATGACCGCACAGCAACTTCGAACCGATATTATTTCACAAAATATTGCAAATGTAAATACAACCCGTGACGGAAATGGAAAGGTATACAAGCGAAAGACCGTTGTTTTTGAAGAAAAAAGCTATCCGACTTTTAATGAATCGCTTCAATATGCCACCGGTCATATAGGAAAAGGTGTGAAGGTCACAAAGATTGTGGAGGACCCTTCGGAGGGAAATAAAGTATACGACCCCTCTCATCCCGATGCGGATGAAGACGGATATGTGACATATCCCAATGTAAATACGGTGACAGAAATGACCAACATGATTGATGCCACCCGTGCCTATGAGGCAAATGTTACGGTGCTAAATTCTACCAAAGGGATGGCATTGAAGGCATTGGATATAGGAAATAATAGTTAATGAAATGATTTGAAAAGAAACTAAAGGAGAAAAAGGAATGGACATTACAAATATTTCAGCAATTCAATCATTGACCGATGTGAGCCGTTATGGCAGCACTACAAAAGTGGCACAGGAGGGCGAGGAAAACCAATTTGATACTCTTTTGTCATCGGCAATGAATATGATAGGCGAAACCAACCAATTGTCAAATGAAGCAGAGGCAGAAGAGATTCGTTATGCCACCGGACAGTCGGATAATATGCATGATTTGATGGTTGCCCAGCAAAAAGCAAATGTTTCTTTGCAATATACCGTTGCAGTGAAAAATACGGCATTGGAAGCATATCGTTCGTTGATGAATATGCAAATGTAATAGACAGACACTTATGAGGTTAGGAGAGTAAATCGCATGATGGACCAATTAATTGCCATAAAAGATAAATTGCTGGCTTTTTGGAATAAATATACGACGAAACAGAAGACAGTTATTATATGTGTTGCCTTGGCAGTCTTTTTTGCTGTTGTAGTATTGTCTTATGTTTTGACCAGACCGGTATATACCCATCTGGCTTCCTTTTCAGATGCAAGTTTGGCAAGCACCTTATCAGAATCTTTGGATGGCGAGGGAATTACTTATAAAATGGAGACGGATCCCGGAACCGGGATTACTACTTTTGATGTGGAACAAAGTAAGTATTCCGATGCTGTTTTGGTGATGGGCGCCAATGGGATTGTGGACAAGGAAATGAGTTGGGATGATGCCTTGAAAAGCGATATGACCACATCTTCTCTTGAAAAACAGACGAAGATTACCTTGGCATTACAGTCCTCTATCAAAGAGAATTTGTTGAAATTTGATGGTGTGGAAGATGCCACCGTTATTATCAATCGTCAGGAGGATGACAAGAAGTTTATATCGGCCACCAAAGAAACATCCGTAAGTGTCTCTTTGAAATTGGCAGATGGGAAAGAATTGCCCACAGAGACCGCGACGGCTATGGCGTATTATCTGACCAATGCCGTGGGAAATAAAACCACAGATAATATCGTAATTGTGGATACCAAAGGAAACCTCCTTTATGGAGCAAAGACAGATAATACGTTGGGAGGAACCATATCCGGAGCAGAGGATTATAAAGCAAAATTGCAGCAGACCTTCTCCGAGAGAACGGAAAAGATGCTTTTGAAAGCCGGATATGATGATGCAGATTGCAGCAAGACCAATATTAAGTTTAATATGGATAAGGTGACAGAACTTGTCACTACCTATTCGGTTGCCGAAGGACAGGATCAGGGATACTATTCCAGTTCTTATGAATATTCTTCTACCGGACAGTCTGGAAGCGGTGGTCCACCGGGAACTGATTCCAATAGTGAAGAAACCGATTATATGATTCAGGATGGTGGTAGTTCAAATACGCAAACGGTTTTAAATAAATATAACTATCTTCCCAATGAAGATGTAAAAAATATTGAACATGAGGTTGGGGCAGTGGTTCCGGAAGAATCTTCCATGGGCGTTGTCCTGACAAAATATAGAAAGATATCCGAAGAATCTTTAGAAAGAGATGGTGCTTTGGACAATATTTCTTTTGAAGAATATGCAGAGCAAAATAGTGCACCTACTACGTTGGAAGTACCGGATGAGATTAAGCAGTTGATTGCAGCAGCAACCGGTATTGCTGAAAATAATATCACGATTATTGCACAGGAACAGCCTGTTTTTGAGGCGGCAGAAGATACTGGTTTTGCTGGAGGCCTTACCAATTATCTGATGATTATTTTGGCAGTTCTAATTGGAGCACTTTTGATTTTCGTTATTATCCGAGGCACGTCACCAGTTGAAGTGACAGAGACGGAACCGGAACTTTCCGTGGAAGATTTGCTTGCTACGACGAAGGAAGAGGAGGAAAATCTGGAAGAAATCGAGTTGAGTGAAAAATCAGAAACCCGAAAGATGATTGAAAAATTTGTGGATGAAAATCCGGAAGCCGTTGCCATGTTGCTGCGTAATTGGATTAATGAAGATTGGGGATAAGATTGGAGGTACGATTTATGAGTTCAGTATCAGACTTGGATGGAATCCAAAAAGCTGCGATTTTGTTGATTACTCTTGGACCGGAAAAAGCAGCAGGTATTTTCAAACATTTGAAAGAAGATGAGATTGAACAGCTTACATTGGAAATTGCCAATACAAGAAGTGTATCTCCTTCAGATAAAGAAGCTGTTTTGACAGAGTTTTATGAAGTGTGTCTGGCACAGCAGTATATTGCAGAAGGTGGAATTGGTTATGCCACCGATTTGCTTCAAAAAGCCCTCGGCGATGATAAAGCGAAAGAGATACTTGGCAAGTTGACCGCGTCTTTACAGGTTCGTCCTTTCGAATTCATACGAAAGACAGAGGCTTCGCAGCTGTTAAACTTTATTCAGGATGAACATCCACAGACAATTGCGATGATTTTATCCTATTTATCACCTACCCAGGCGGCAGGTGTGATTAGTACACTTCCGCCGGATAAGCAGACGGATGTTGCCAAACGTATTGCATTGATGGATCGTACTTCGCCGGATGTCATCAAAGAAGTGGAAAATATTTTGGAACAAAAATTGTCGTCCCTTGTCAATCAGGATTACACCATTGTGGGAGGTATCGATTCTATTGTAGAAGTATTGAATACAGTTGATCGTGGTACCGAAAAACACATTATGGAAAATTTGGAAATCGAGGAGCCGGAATTGGCCGACGAAATCCGAAAGAAAATGTTTGTATTCGAAGATATTCTTATGCTGGATGACCGTTCTATTCAGCGAGTTCTCCGTGAGGTGGAAAATGGAGAGTTGGCTGTTGCGTTGAAAGGTGCCAATGAGGATGTTCAAAATGTTATCTTTAACAATATGTCCACCCGTCTTTCTGCTATGATCCGTGAAGATATGGAATATATGGGTCCGGTTCGTATGAAAGATGTGGAAGAAGCACAGCAGAAAATTGTCAATATTATCCGCAAATTGGAAGATTCCGCTGAAATTGTAATATCAAGGGGCGGAGGTGACGAAATCGTTGTCTAATTTAATAAAATATCAATTTGTTGATTTGAAGCCGAAAGATACGGTTGTTATTAATCACAATGAGAAGGGAGACAACTTTATCCCATTTGGAAAAAATGGGGGGATTTCGATTGAAACCATTGGTCAACAGGAAGCGGAAAAGGCCATGGCCAGGATAAAAGAACAGGAATTTTCCGGTGAAAAAGAAACATCCATTTCCGAAGAGGAATTTCAAAAAAGCAAGGAAGAAGCTGATGTCCTAATATGTGAAGCCCAAAAAGAAGCAGAACAAATTCTTATGGATGCACAGAGTCAAATCCAGCTGCAATTGCAACAAGCCATGGAAGATGGAAGAAATCAAGGCTATCAGGATGGACTGCAGCAGGCAGAGCAGGAAATATTGCGAAAAGAAAAAGAAATAGATGAGGCAGCCAGAAACCAGCAAAGACAATTGGAAGAATATATAGATGGCATTGAAAAGAAATATGTGGATGTGCTGATTGCATTATTACAAAAATTGACAGGCGTTTTAATTGAAAATCGCGATGATTTGATGTTATATTTGATACAGACAACCGTTCGTGATTTGAAGCCTTCCAATAAATATTGTATCCGGGTATCGGAAGAAGATATTTACCAATTGGAAAGTCAGAAAGAGCAGATTTTACAAGAAATAGGTGAAGATGCTACCCTTGAATGGATCGAAGAAAAAGGACTTGAAAAAGGTCAATGTGTGATTGAAACAGAAAATCAAATGGTGGATTGTGGCTTTCAGACTCAATTGGAGACGTTGATTCGCGATTTGAAAATGCTGGTTCATTCTTAAAACTATTGAAGCGAGGCATGGTATGGAACAATCCGAAGGAATCCATTTTGACCGTTATGATGCCCTTTTGGAGCGAAGTTTTGTAAAACATCTGGGCAAAGTGACAAAGGTGGTTGGACTTACCATTGAATCGGTTGGTCCGATGGCAAAATTAAATGATTTGTGTTTGATACGGTCGAACTCATCCTATAGCTTAATCAAAGCAGAAGTAGTTGGGTTTCGGGATGACCGTGTTCTTTTGATGCCTTATGATAATGTGGAAGGCGTTGGATTGGGAAGCTGGGTTGAAAATACGGGTGCACCGTTGCAGGTGCCGGTGAGTGATAAATTATTGGGACTGACTCTGGATGGGGTGGGGGAACCGATGAATGCAGAGAGTCTTGGGGATGATTGTGCGCACTATTCCGTAGAGGCATCACCACCGGATCCTTTGAGTAGAAAATTGATTGACCAGGTTTTGACGTTGGGTGTTAAAGCGGTAGATGGACTTTTGACAGTAGGAAAGGGACAAAGAATTGGTATTTTTGCCGGAAGCGGTGTTGGAAAGAGTACCTTAATGGGAATGTTTGCAAGAAATACCAAAGCCGATATCAATGTCATTGCCCTAATTGGCGAGCGAGGTCGTGAAGTCCGGGAATTCATTGAACGGGATCTTGGTGAAGAAGGAATGAAGCGTTCTGTGGTAGTGGTGGCTACCTCAGATAAACCGGCATTGATTCGAAAAAAAGCGGCTCAGACAGCTACGGCTATTGCAGAATATTTTCGTGACCAGGGAAAAGATGTTTTGCTGATGATGGACTCATTGACCCGTTTTTCTATGGCACAAAGAGAGATTGGTTTGGCTTCCGGAGAACCACCGGTATCCCGTGGCTATCCCCCCAGTGTGTATGCCCAGATGCCAAAACTTTTGGAACGGGCAGGAAATTCGGACCGGGGTTCTATCACCGGTCTGTATACGGTATTGGTAGATGGTGATGATTTCAATGAACCCATTACGGATACCGCACGAGGTATTTTAGATGGACATATCGTCTTATCCAGACAGATGGCCCAGAAAAATCATTATCCAGCCATCGATGTCTTGCAAAGTATCTCCCGTGTTATGAATTCTATTATATCGGGGGAACACAGGCGGGCGGCCGGAATGATGAAAAATGTTTTGGCAACGTACCAGGAAGCCGAAGATTTGATTAATATCGGTGCTTATAAATCCGGATCCAATCCGGAAATTGATTTTGCAATTCAAAAAATCAAGGAAGTAAATGCCTTTTTACAACAGCAAACGGATGAGAAATATACATTTGAAGAATCCCTTGCATGCATGCTTGATATTTTTAAAGAGGATGGTGAATAACCATGGGGCGGTTTTGCTTTTCATTGCAAAATATTTTAAACATGAAAGAAAAACTAGAGACACAGGCAAAAAATGAATATGCTCAGGCAAATGCCCATTTGCTTATGGAGCAGGAAAAATTGTGGCAGTTGGAAAATCGTTTGCAAAGAAACCAGGAACTTTTAAAAAAAGAACTTGAGACCTCTCTTACTCTAAAAAAAATACGCAAATTAAGGCAGGATGGTGAAGTGTTAGAAAATTATATCCAACAGCAAAAACTTGTCATTGTGCGATGTGAAGCAGAAGTGGAAAATGCCAGAAAAAAACTGACGGAAGCCATGAAAGAACGAAAAATTTTTGAAAAACTTCGGGAGAAAGCATGGCGGCAATTCCAAAAGGAAGAATTGCTGAAAGAACAAAAAGAAGTAGATGAATTGGTAAGTTATACTTATTCCAAAGAAAGGAAAAACTGATTATGGCTGGAAAAAAGAAAAAAGATAAAAATGTAGAAGTGGCACAGGAAGAAAGCAATGGAAGCAAGTTGCTTACGATTTTAATCGTGATAGCGATTGTGCTTATTTGGCTTGGTATTTTTGGAGTATTGATTAAAATGGATGTTGGGAATTTCGGAAGCGAAGTACTGGCTCCGGTCATAAAAGACGTGCCAGTAATCAATCGGATTTTGCCAAAAAGCGAGGAAGATACTCAGACACTGGCATATACCAATATTGATGAAGCAAATGCTAAAATCAAACAGCTTGAGAATGAACTGGCCTCTTTGAAAAGTACAAATTCCGCAAGTGAGGATGAAGTTTCACAGCTAAAGAAAGAAGTGGAGAGGCTGAAAAAATTTGAAGAACAGCAAAAATCTTTTGAACAACGGGTGAAAACTTTTGATGAGAATGTTGTTTATAATGATCAGGCACCGGATATTTCAGAATACAAAAAGTATTATGAGGAAATTGATCCGGATAATGCGGCTTCTATTTATAAAGATGTGTCAAAAGATTTGATTTATTCTGACAAGATTACAAAACAGGCTACCATGTATGGAAAGATGGATCCGGAAAAGGCGGCTGCAGTGCTTGAAACCATGACAGGTGACTTGGATTTGGTTGCTTCTATTTTGGACAGTATGTCAGAATCGAAGAGTTCCGCAATTTTGGCAGAAATGACGCCGGAAACGGCGGCTCAGATTACCACCAAAATGACTGCAAAATAATGCCCACAACGGTTAAAGGACAATCTCTTTTATCCGATATATATAGTGGAATGACTTGGGTGAATTATTTACCCGGAAAGGAGGAAAAATGAAGACGGCAAACATATCATTTAATGTACAGGCAGTTCAGACAGGTGCTTCGGATAAGATATCCATGACAAAGGACAAATCTTTTGAAAAGATTATTTCCAAAAATATGGACCGCTCTTCGGATGGTTCCAGACAAACCAATAGTGGTAAGATGAATCCGGCCAAGGAGATTAAGGATGGTTTTGACTCCCATAAAATCACCGTTAAAACCGAAAAAAATGCCATGGATATGCAAGAAAAAGTGCCACTGGAAGAAATTTCACAACAAGTGACAGCGCTGTTGCAAAACGTATTTGGTTTATCCAAAGAAGATGTGGAAGATTTGCTCAAGGAATTGGACATGATTCCCTTGGATTTGCTTGTGACCGCAGCTGGTTTACAGGAAGGGCAGATGATAGGAAATGCTGAGAATTTGAAAGCCTTTGTATTGGAAGTTCATGGCATTGAAGATCCCAGCGCGATGCTGATATCCGATGAACTGACCCAGGAGTGGACACAGATTACACAGGGAATTTCAGATATTTTGGAGCAAATTTCAGGAGTTTCGGAAGATTCTCCGGAGATGCAGAATTTCCTGCAAAATTTGTCAGAGACTTTGGACAACTTTAAAAATGTTCCGGAAAAGATGGATGTAAAAGTCACGGATGAACAGCTGCAAAAGGAGGACGCTGCCGTGGTTGCTTCCGCGATATCCGAAGAGGAAAGTATTCCCATAACGGTTGAAGTATCGGATGAAGCCGGACAGCAGGGCAGTTTTGAAAATCATTCGGATATGAGTTCTCAAACTTCCGTTGAACAAGAGGCTCCATTACCGGTCTTTGTGGAAAAACTGACACAGGCCTTTGAACCAAACGCAGAAACAGCAGAAGTCCCTCAGGTTTCCATGCAAGAAATTGTGGATCAGGTAGTCAATCATATTCGTATCCGAGTATTACCACAAACGACCAGTATGGAATTGCAATTAAATCCCGAATCTCTGGGACGCGTTCATTTGGCGGTTTCCTCTAACCAGGGAGTTGCCACAGCTACACTTACCGTGCAAAATGAAATGGCAAAAGAAGCGTTGGAAAGCCAATTGCTGGTATTAAGAGAAAATTTGGAAAGTCAAGGTTTGAAAGTGGAGTCGGTCGAGGTAAATGTATCTCATTTTGGTTTTAAAAATCAAGAAGATTCCAACAATCATAATTTTGAGCAACGGAAGAATTCTTCCAGACGTTTTCGCGTGAATGCCGGGGAAACGGCACTTGACAGTCAAGAAGTTTCCGAAGAAGATGGACAGGAGCAGCAACAGGGAGACAGTACCGTAGATTATACGGCCTAAATTCCGATTACAATTCCAGTTAGAAGGAGGCGAACATATGGCAACATCATTAGATGGTATCGTGACGGGTTTGAATGATTTAAGTCTCAGCAAAAACCGCGTCAACGAATCCCAGACATCTGACCGTGCAGTGGGAGGAAATCTTGGAAAAGATGAATTTTTGCAACTATTAGTATGTCAAATGAAAAACCAGGATCCACTGGAACCGGAAAAAGATACAGAATTTATTGCACAATTGGCACAGTTTTCCTCATTGGAGCAGATGCAGAATCTCAACGAGACAGCAGTGAATTCACAGGCTTTTGGATTGGTAGGAAAAGCAGTTGTTCTCAATACAAAAAGTACCAACGGAAATATTACGGAGGTACAAGGAGTGGTAGATTACATTACCATGAAAAATGGCAGTGCACAGTTATCTGTGAATGGTCAGTTGTATTCTATGGATGATTTGGTTGAAGTAAAGCAATCCTATGCGGAAGTTCAAAAATATCTTCCATCGGTTGAGCAGACAGCGGCTGTTTATGACAAATCCAATAAGAGCTTTGTGGATATCAATATCAATCTGGGGAGTGGCAATTATGCAGCAAGCAGTGTGGCAGTGATGGTAAATGGAGAATATATCAAATCCGATTTTCTTTCTTTTGAGAATGGTGTTTTATCCATTGCACCGGGTGCTTTTGACCAGTTGGCAGATGGGGATTATAAATTAAGTTTATATTTTGATGACCCCTATGACACAGCCATTACCGATAAGGTTACTGTAAAAGTGATGGAAAGTGGCATTTCCAAGGATGAAAATGACACAAAGGAAGAATGATTCTTTCCTTAGGAGGTGGACAAAGCGATGAATATACAAAATAGAAACTTTGCTTCCATCGATGAAATGCGGCAGAAATTAAATGCTGCCGAACCAAAAACAAATCAAACAGTGCCAAAGAATCCAAAGGATTCACAGACCTTTGGTGCACTTTTGCAAGATACGGCAGAACGAGTTCGTTTTTCCAAACATGCCTCAAAACGTTTGGAAACAAGAAACATATCCATGACGAAAGAGCAGAAAGCGCGTCTGGAAGAAGCTGCCAATCAAGCGGAAGAAAAAGGAATGACAGAATCCCTTGTTATGGTGGATAATCTTGCATTTATATTAAATGTCAAAAATAAAACCATCGTGACAGCTGTAAATGGCACTTCCAATGCAGTTTTTACCAATATCGATGGAGCGATTATTAATTAAAATTGCAACTGAAATGAACATGCTGGCCCTTAACAGGAGGCATGGAAATCCCCGACTGACAGAAGGGATTTATTAAATGCTAGAATTAGAATATGGAGGGTGATTCATTATGATGAGATCATTGTGGTCAGGTGTATCCGGATTGAAGGTACACCAGACAAAAATGGATGTAATAGGTAACAATATTGCAAATGTAAATACCGTTGGATTTCGTTCCAGTTCCGTTAATTTCACGGATGTATTTTATCAGACCACACAAGGGGCATCCGGACCCAATGCAGCGACAGGGGCTGCCGGAAGAAATGCCGTTCAAATCGGACTTGGTTCCAACGTGGCATCCATCAGCGTGAATATGAGTGGAACCGGTGCAACAAATCGTACCGATCGAGGAATGGATTTGATGATTAACGGAGATGCCTTTTTTGTTGTAAGAAGCAATGGAAGTACATATTTTACAAAATCCGGATGTTTTGATATTGATGCTGCCGGAACGTTGTATTGTACCACCAATGGAGCATCTGTATTGGGATGGGGTGTCGATGCCAATGGAGAAATCCGGAAAGACACAGTGGATACCTTGCAGTTGATGTCACCGGAAAATCAAAATGCGGAGCCTGCAGCTACGACCAATGTTACTTTGTCCGGTAATATCGATAGCAAAGATAAAATGGTTGCGTTTAGTGCAGATGGAACAGGTTATCCGATTTCGGTACAATTTTATGATAATGTTGGTAATTTGTTTACGGCAAAATTATCCGTGATGAAAGCGAATGCCACAACTGATAATGAATATACTGTTGGAATCACAGATATTATGGATTCCAAAGGAGAATCTATTTTGAAACAGGCTACGGTTGATGCCAGTGGCAATACCGTATATAGTACAACCAATCAATATGTAAGTTTTGGTGGACAAAGTCCACTGAATTATACGGTTGACCCGGATGGTACCATTACTTTTGCACAGAGTACCTCTCTTTTGACGTTCAATGGTTCCTCCGGAGAATTTGTAAGTGTATCCGGTGAAATTGAAGGAATGTTGAACTTAACCTTAAATGATGGAAATACAGAGAATAATGCTTTTCCGGTTGGTGGTGTTAATATCGATTTTTCCGGTCTTACCATGTATGCAGCGAAGGGAAGCTCTTCTGTGAAACCGGAGCGTGGAGATGTAAATGGTTACAATGCAGGTAATGCTGCCGGAACATTAAACGGTTTTTCCATCGGAACCGATGGAAAAATATATGCTGTTTATAGCAATGGAGACGATAAGCTGCTTGGACAGATTGCAGTGGCATCATTTGCCAATCCTTCCGGACTGGAAGCATCTGGAAATAGTTTATTTGCGGCAACTTTGAACTCCGGTGACTTTGACGGTGTCGGTCAGGATATCACAGAGGTGGGAAGTTTCTCCGTGGGTGCCCTGGAAATGTCAGATGTGGATTTGGCAACAGAGTTCACCAACATGATTACCACACAGCGAGGATTTCAGGCAAATTCTCGTACTATCACTACATCAGATACGATGTTGGAAGAGTTAATCAATTTGAAACGATAAAATGAAAAATAAAAAACGAAAAAGGGAAACTTTTGTTTCCCTTTTTTGTTTTTTTGTGGTATAATAGAAAAGAGTATTGAAAAGTGTCGAAAAAGGAGGAAAAGTATGATTGATGTCACACGGATGAATGGAAAACAATTTACACTAAATTCGGATTTGATTGAAACCATAGAGGAAACTCCGGACACGGTACTTACCTTAACTACGGGGAAGAAAATTATTGTAAAAGAAAGTAGACAAGAGGTAAAAAATCTAGTAAAATTGTATCGGAAAGAAATTTTTTCAATACCATTAGATTAATTTAACATTAAGGTGGTGTATTTTTTTGGATTTAGCATCGATTATAGGGTTATTGGGGTGTGCGGCCGCAGTAGTATATGGAATTGTGTCGGGGGACCAAGGAGTTGCGGCACTGGGGAACTTTTATGATTTGACGTCCATATTGGTTACTATCGTTGGTTCCTTTATGTGTATGCTTACCATGTCAGATAGTATACCGAGCTTTTTGAACTCGTTAAAGTCATTTAAGCTTATACTAAAATCATCCACGAGCAAGGAAAGCGAGATTATTCATACCATTATTGATTTGGCAAATGTTGCAAGAAAAGAGGGACTTCTTCAATTAGAAGAAGCAGCGGCAGATATTGATGATGAATTTCTGAAAAAAGGTATTATGTTGGTTGTAGATGGTACAGATCAGGAATTGGTTACCAGTATTCTGGATACAGAATTAAGCAATATTGAGAGACGTCACAATAAAGTTATCAGTTTTTGGGATGGTTTGGCGGCTATGGGTCCTGCATGGGGTATGATTGGTACGCTGGTTGGCTTGATTAATATGCTGAAATTGTTGGATGACCCGAGTTCAATCGGTCCTAATATGTCAATTGCTTTGATTACAACCTTATATGGTTCTCTTCTTGCAAACTGGGTTTCTATTCCGGTTGCCTCGAAATTGCGTGCAATTAATGCAAAAGAGATTATGGAAAAAGAGGTAATCTGTGAGGGGATTTTGTCGATACAGGCTGGCGAAAATCCACGAGTTATTGAAGAAAAATTGAAATCATTTCTTGCACCTAATCTTAGAGATTCTGTTTTGGGCGGTGAAGGGAATGAACAAGGTGGTGAAGGCTGATGGCACGAAGAAAGTCAGAAGAACCAGCATCCATTGAAGGCGGATGGATTAATACATTTGCAGATTTGATGAATTTGCTGTTGTGCTTTTTTGTGTTATTATTTTCCATGTCCACAGTAGATGCAGACAAATATGAGCAGATTGTTACTTCCTTATCGGAGAGCATTGATATTTTTCCTGATGGTGGAAAAGCCGTCGGAGAAGGGGCGTTTGTTTCCAGTGGTACAAGTCAGAAAATCTCCATGGAAGAATATTTCAATGAATTTGAACATAGTGGAGAAGACCAGAAATTGGAAGATGATTCCACGGAAATATCCGAAGAAGAGAAATATAAGAAAAAACTGGAAGAACAGTTAAAAGAAAAAACAGAAGAGTTGTATGCAGAAGTATCCGAGAAAGCAGCAGCTAAGAAGATTCAAGACATGGTTAATGTGAACATGGACGAGCAGTATCAATATGTTCAGATTTCCTTGAATGGTGCGATTTTATTTGATTCCGGTTCGGATCAGATTAAGAAATCTGCAATTCCTCTTCTTAGCAAAGTTGGAGATATCCTGAAGATATATGATGACCATATGATAAAGATAGAGGGACATACAGATAATGTTCCGATTTCCAGTAGTGCTTTTAAAAATAATATGTGGCTTTCCACAGCCAGAGCGACTCAGGTTTTTGAGTATTTTACAGAGCAAAAGCATTTGGATCCTAAGACTTTGGAGACTACCGGACGAAGCCAGTATGACCCGGTGGCAGATAATAAGACGGAAAAGGGGCGCGCTCGAAACCGGCGTGTAGAAATTAAAATTTATACAGAAGAATGATACGGAGGTAGATGATGAAAAAGAATATTTTGACCATTGTGATTATGGCAGCTAGCCTTTTGAATCTTGTTTTAACCATTGTGATTGTTTTTGCCGTGGTTCCAACTATGAATAAAACAAGTCAGTTGGTGGACAAAGTGGCAACGGCGATTGATCTGGAGACAAAGGAAGAAGAAGCTGGTGATTATTCCATTGAGAGTCTGGAACCTTATTCCATTACATTTGAAAATAAGCAGACCATCAATCTGAAGCCGGATGAAGGAGATAAAGAGTCTCATTTTGCTATATTGGAGGGCGTGACGATTTCCTTTAATACGGAAGCAGAGGACTATAAGGAAGTTTCCGAATCGGTAAAAGCAAAAGATGTGTACATTTCTGAGATTGTAAAAGAGACCATTGCCGATCAAAGTATGAAAACATTGGATCAGAATGAAGTGAAAAAGCAGGCATTAGCTAAAATACAGGAATTATATGGTGGTAAATGCATTGTACGTTTATCACTAAATGGATTTATGTTTCAATAAGAGATGATATAGTATCAATAAAAGTCAGAGAGGTGAGGAAAAATGGGTGATGTCTTATCCCAAAGTGAAATTGACAATTTGCTTTCTGCTTTAAACAGTGGAGAATTTGACCCAACCAATACAGATGTTGAAGAAGAAAAGCAAGTCAAAGATTACAATTTTGCTAGACCATCCAAATTTTCGAAAGATCACTTACGTACTTTGGTATTTGTTTTTGAACATTATGCACGTTTGTTGTCGACAAATCTGCCGATTTACCTGCGGAGAAATGTTCAAGTTGAAGTTATGCATGCAGAGGCGGCAACTTTTCAGGAGTTTTCGAATTCCTTATCCAATCCGGTTTTATTAGGAGTTGTTAATTTTGCTCCGTTGGAAGGAACGATTATTATTGAAATGGCAAGCAGTCTTGGATATACAATTGTTGATTTGATGCTTGGAGGAAGCGGTGTTCCATTGGATAAACCCCGTGAATTTACGGAGATTGAGTTATCTATTATTGAGCGGATTATGGTGGTTTGCACCAATTTGTTGATTGAACCATGGGCAAATGTACAAGCCATTAACCCGACTCTGGAAAGAATTGAAACCAATTCCCAATTTGCACAGTTTGTTTCCCCAAATGAAATGACTTCAATCGTTACAATGAATATTAAAGTTGGTGATGTTGAAGAAGTAATGAATATTTGTATTCCATTTCCAGTAGTGGAACCGGTAATTGATAAAATCAATACAAAGTATTGGTATTCAACGTCGGAAATTAAAGATGATGACCGATTCCGTGGATTTATTGAAGACAATATTTATAAAGCCAAAATCCCGGTACGTGCCATTATGGGACGCAGTGCTATTTCGGTAAATGATTTTATCCATTTACAGCCGGGAGACATTATTAAGTTAAATACCAGGATAGAAGATGAAATGGATGTCTATGTTGGTAATATCAAGAAATTTTCTGCATTACCGGGCGCCCATGAGGATGCCTATGCAGTTAAGATTAAATCAGTCTATAGAGAGGAGTAAAATGCATGGACGGAATGTTATCGCAAGAGGAAATTAATGCATTATTGGGAAGTATGGGCAGCGATGATGCCGTGGAGGATACTTCCGGTGCAGTAGTTGAGGAACCAAATTCTACTGCAGCCTCTGAAGAGCGTTTATCTCCGGAAGAGAGCGATGCACTAGGGGAAATTGCCAATATCAGTATGGGTACGGCAGCTACTACATTATCGATATTGGTAAACAACCGAGTAGAGATTACAACTCCTAAATTATCCTATGTTACATTGGACAATTTAAAAGAGAAAAATCCTGCACCATGTGTCTTTATATATATATCCTACCGAACCGGTTTGGAAGGTAAAAATATTTTAATTTTAAGAGAACATGATGTTAAGGTAATTACCGATCTGATGATGGGCGGGGATGGCACCAATACGGATGCTGAATTAACCGAACTTCATTTAAGCGCAATTAGCGAGGCCATGAATCAGATGATGGGCTCGGCGGCAACGTCTATGTCATCTATGATTAATGAAAAAGTTGATATCAGTCCTCCAAATTCCACGCGGGTCGATTTGACGGATACCATGATGGAAGATGGTTTACAGGATATGGTAGGAAAAACTTTTGTGCAAGTTTCTTTCCGTATGACTATTGGTGATTTGGTAGATAGTGAAATAATGCAATTATATCCTTTTGAATTTGCAAAACTAATTTATACCAGATTCCGAAGTACAATGGAAGGGGATGTGGCGACGTCTCAACCGGCAGCTCAGGAAACGACCACTGTGTCACAGCCAGAACCGGTAGCAGCACCAACGCCACAACCGGAACCGATGCCAATGGCTTCGCCACAACAAATGGATTCCCAACCGATTGCACCACCGCCTATGATGGGGATGCAACAACCGATGAATGGGGCTATGCCAATGTATTCAATGCCGATGCAGAATGTACCGATTCAACCGGCACAATTTCAAAATTTTGCACCTAGTCAGAATCTAGATGGGATTGCTCCGGAAAATATTGATTTGATTATGGATGTTCCTTTGGAAGTTACAGTTGAACTTGGAAGGACTAGTAAATCTATCAAAGAGATATTGGATTTTTCGCCGGGAACAATTATCGAATTAGATAAGTTGGCTGGGGAACCAATCGATGTTTTAGTAAATGGTAAATTTGTTGCAAAGGGAGAGGTAGTTGTTATTGAAGAGAGCTTCGGTATCCGTGTGACAGAAATAATTAAAGAATAACAATATGGAGGAATGTGAACAATGGCAAAAAGTGTTTTAATATGTGATGATGCAGCATTTATGCGAGTGATGATTAAGGATATTTTAACAAAGAATGGGTATGAAGTTGCTGGAGAAGCTGAGAATGGTTTGAAAGCAGTGGAAAAGTATAATGAAACCAAACCGGATTTGGTTATGATGGATATTACCATGCCGGAAATGGATGGAATTCAGGCTTTGAAAAAAATCAAGGAAGCCGATGCTTCTGCCAATGTCATTATGTGTTCTGCTATGGGACAGCAGGCCATGGTTATTGAGTCGATTCAGTCTGGAGCAAAAGATTTTATTGTAAAACCCTTTCAGGCAGATCGCGTACTAGAAGCAGTTAAAAAGGCAATTGGTTAATATGTTAAATAATATTTTGCAATTAATTGCATCATTGTTTGTTTTTGTATTGGTATTAGCACTGACCTATTTTGTGACAAAATGGATTGCAAAATCCGGCACAATGCAGTCGAGAGCAAGAAATATAAAAGTGATAGAAACATTTAAGATTGCACCTTCAAAGTATCTTCAGATTATTCAGATGGGAAAAAAGTATTTTGCCATAGGAGTTACGAAAGAGCAGATTACTTTTCTGACAGAATTAGATGAAACACAATTGGATTTGGATTTACAGCAAGGGTTGAAAAATGGGGACGGTATGATAAAGGATATTTCTTTTAAAGAAGTTATGAAGAATATGCTATCCAATATAAAAGACAGAGATGATAAAAAATAAGAAAAGGTTGGTATTATGAGAACACACAAGAGATTTTTTTCGAAATTTTGTAAGACGATATCTCTGGTTTTGGCATTATGTATATTGACCTTTTTTTCTGGTACAATTGTTTATGCAAAACCGGATTCAAACTCCCATGTGGATGAGATTGAAGGAAGTAGTACAGCTGGAGTTTCAGACCCGGAAGATCCGGATAATTTTGAGTTTAATATTACATCCAATGCCGGGAGCGGAAGTCTGTCTGCCAGTTTAAAAATGCTATTGGTGTTGACGGTATTGGCACTGGCACCATCTATCATTATCATGATGACGTCCTTTACCAGGATTATCGTGGTGCTTCATTTTGTCCGTTCTGCATTGGGAACCCAGACAAGTCCACCGAATCAGGTTTTGGTTGGTCTTGCTTTGTTTTTGACATTATTTATTATGTCTCCGGTTATTACACAAATTAATACAGATTGTGTACAACCCTATGAACAGGGAGAATTGACTCAGGAAGAAGCTCTGAATGCAGGATTGAAACCGATTCGTGAATTTATGTTTAAACAGACCAATCGTTCGGATATTCAATTATTTCTCGAAATTGAAGGGAAAGAAAATGAGATTCAGACGGAGGATGATGTCCCGACCATGGTTTTGATGCCCGCATTTATGATTAGTGAATTAAAAACAGCATTTATTATTGGCTTTTTAATCTATCTTCCCTTTATCGTCATTGATATGGTGGTGGCATCCACTTTGATGTCCATGGGTATGATGATGTTGCCGCCCACGACAATTTCATTGCCATTTAAAATTTTATTATTTGTTTTGGCAGATGGATGGAATCTTGTAATCGGGCAACTGGTTCAGACATTTTATTAGAGAAAGATGACATTATTTGGTAGAAAGGCTTGGTGAGAAAATATGACCGAGGCAGATTTAATTGAAGTATCAACTCAGACTATATGGGCGATTATTAAATGCTCGCTCCCTTTGCTGTTGGTCTCATTGATTGTTGGATTAATCATTAGTATTTTTCAGACGGTGACGTCGATACAGGAACAAACCTTGACTTTTGTACCCAAATTATTGGCGATTTTCATTACATTATTGCTGACAGGAAATTGGATTATGCAAAGCTGTGTAGAATTTTTTACCATACTATGTGAAAATTTTTCCACCTATGTAAAGTAGTAAGAAGATGTATTCCATTACAGAGGAGGAAATAATATGAGTTTTACGATTGAACATGTGGAATTTTATCTCCTTGTTCTGATACGGATAACATCTTTTGTAATTGGTGCTCCCTTTTTTGGGTATCAGACGATTCCCATGAAAATCCGTTTATCCATTGGTATGATTTTATCACTTGTAGCTTTTCAGACTGTGCCGGTGGTTGAATTACATTATGTTGGAGTCCTTGGTTTTTCTGTTCTGGTTCTTAAGGAAATGATGGTAGGCCTTATCCTTGGCTTTATGTGTAATATGTGTACGTATATCATTTCTTTTGCCGGACAATTGATGGATATGGAAATGGGGCTTTCCATGGCAAGTACCTTTGATCCCCTTACCAATATTCAAGTGTCCATCAGTGGAAATATGTACTTATATCTTGTTATGTTAATGATGCTTATTAGCAATTTACATTATAAAATTGTACAGGCAATCCTGGATACATTTACTTATTTTAATGTGGGACAGGCAGTTTTTGATGGAAATTTGCAGGAAACGGCCATTGAATTTATCGCAAATTTTTTTCTTGTAGGTTTCCGGATTGTTTTGCCGATTTTTGCCTGTATGCTTGTGATTAATGTTGTACTCGGTGTATTATCTCGAGCCATCCCACAGATGAATATGTTTGTTGTGGGAATACAAATCAAAGTATTGGTAGGAATTGTTTTATTACTTATTATTGTACCTACAGTGCCTACCATAACGAATTTTGTTGTTGAGACGATGCAGGAAATAGTTGTAAAGTTGTACAACGCTTTTACTCCAACTTAGGAATGGAGAATGAATTATGCTAAAATATGAACTCCAGTTTTTTGCCAAAGAGGGAGAAGGCGGAGAAAAAACAGAAGAAGCGACTCCCAAAAAATTGGAAGATGCCAGAAAAGAAGGTCAGGTTGCCAAGAGTCAGGATATTGCTGTGGCTGTGATTTTATTGATTTTCTTTTCCTGTCTTCGGATTTTTGGAGGTTGGATTTATCGGACCTGTGTGGAGACCTTTCAGTTTTTATATCAGGCTATTCCGGATTATTCTTCGGATTTTAATTCCCTTCGTTCCATGAATATTATGGTATTTTGCGGGAAACAGTTATTTTTTCTGGCTGGGCCGATTATGGCAATTATATTGGTGGTTGCGGTTGCTGTGGATATAGCCCAGGTAAAATGGCAGCCTACCATGAAGCCTCTTCAGCCAAAGTTTTCGAAAATCAATCCGGTTTCCGGAATGAAAAAAATGTTTTCGAAAGACAAGATATTTGATTTGTTTAAAGCTATAGCAAAATTACTGGTGCTATTTTATGTAATATATAATGAATTGTCCAATGAATGGGGAATGGTTGTGAATATTTATAGCCTTGATTTGACATCCGCCCTGCAATTGCTGGTAAATACCGTGATTAATATTGGACTGAAAATAAGTTTTGTTTTTTTAATCATTGCGGCTGTGGATTATTTTTATCAGCGAAGAAAATTTAAAAATGATATGAAAATGACAAAACAGGAAGTAAAGGATGAATACAAAAATACAGAAGGTAATCCGCAGATTAAGAGCCGTATTCGAAGCAAAATGCAGGAAGTGTCCAGAGCCCGTATGATGCAGAGTGTTCCCGAGGCAGATGTGGTTATCACGAACCCTACCCATCTTGCCGTGGCAATTAAGTATGACAAAGAATTGGGGGAAGCACCGGTGGTTCTGGCAAAGGGAGCGGATTATCTGGCAGCACGAATCAAAGAATGTGCTGCAGAAAACAAAGTGGAAATTGTAGAAAACAAACCCCTTGCCCGGATGTTGTATTACAATGTGGAAATAGGCAATCAAATCCCACCGGAATTGTATCAGATGGTGGCAGAGGTTTTGGCTTATGTTTATAATATACAAGGAAAAATATAAAACCAGGAGGTGGAATGACAAATGAAAAAAATGGATATTATTTTGGGATGTTTTGTCCTGATTCCAATTTTATGTTTGATCATTCCGGTTCCCTTATTTTTGTTGGATGTTTTATTTACAGCTAATATTGGAATATCCATGTTGGTTCTGTTTAATGCACTATTTGCCAAAGAACCTCTTGATATGTCCTCATTTCCGACGTTATTGTTGCTGACAACCTTGTTTCGACTGTCCTTAAATGTCAGTTCAACCCGTAATATTCTTTTGAATGGAGAAGCGGGAAATGTTGTCAATACTTTCGGAAATTTTGTTGGTGGAGGAAATCTGGTTGTAGGAGCGGTTGTATTTATCATTTTGATTATTGTACAGTTAATGGTAATTAACAAGGGTTCTGAACGTGTATCTGAAGTGACAGCTCGATTTACCCTGGATGCCATGCCGGGAAAACAGATGGCGATTGATGCAGATTTGAATACCGGTGCTATTACAGATGAAGAAGCTAAAGTAAGGCGTGAAAAGATTCAGGAAGAGGCTGCATTTTTTGGTTCCATGGATGGTGCTACCAAATATGTAAAAGGGGATGCAACAGCAGGTCTTCTCATCACCGTAATCAACTTTGTTGGAGGTCTTGCCATAGGAATTATCATGAATGGAACGGATGCCCAGACCGCATTGCAGACCTATTCCATTTTGACTATTGGAGACGGTCTTACCAGTCAGATACCTTCTTTGATGATATCACTGGCAACCGGTGTACTTGTGACAAAGGGGTCAAAAGAGGCCGATATCAGTGGGGTTTTACAAAAACAATTATTTTCGGCACCGAAAGTTTTGCTGATTGTGGGGTGTGCCCTTATTGGTTTAGGTGTATTTACTCCTATGAATATCATTATTTTTTCCGCTTATGGAATTATGTTTATCATTACATCTCGGATTATGAAAAATGAACTTGAGATGCAGGATACAGATGCACAGGTGGATGAGGAAGAGGAGACGGCAGAAGAAATTCGAAGGCCGGAAAATGTTACCTCTCTTCTTAAAGTGGATGCCATTGAATTGGAATTTGGTTATGGCATTATCCCTTTGGCGGATGTCAATCAAGGGGGAGATTTGCTTGACCGTGTTGTTATGATTCGAAGGCAGATTGCTTTGGAACTTGGATGTGTGGTTCCCATGATACGTTTGAGGGATAACATCCAGTTAAATCCCAATCAATATGTAATTAAGATAAAAGGCGTTCCGGTCAGTGAAGGAGAAATTCTCTTTGACCATTATATGGCAATGAATCCCGGCTATGTGGAAGAGGAATTAACCGGAATACCCACCTTTGAGCCTTCTTATCATCTTCCGGCGATTTGGATCACGGAAGCACAGAGAGAACGTGCCGAATCTCTGGGGTATACTGTAGTGGATCCGCCTTCCATCATTGCTACCCATCTGATGGAAATTATCACACAGAATATTCATGAACTTCTTACTCGACAGGATGTTCAAAATTTGATTGATAATGTAAAGGATGCCAATGAAACATTGGTAACCGAATTGGTTCCTAAAATGCTTAGTGTGGGTGAAATTCAAAAAGTTTTGCAAAATCTTTTACAAGAAGGAATTTCAATCCGCGATTTGATTACTATTTTTGAAACTTTGGCCGATTATGCACCGACAACCCATGACACGGATATTTTGACAGAATATGTAAGACAGAGTTTAAAACGTGCCATTTCCAATAAGTATTTTGCCAATAAAGAAACGACTAGCGTCATTACCTTAGATCCTAAGGTGGAACAGGAGATTATGAATTCAGTGAAGCAGACGGAACAGGGGGCTTATCTAGCTTTGGATCCAGAATATTCCGCCGCAATTATGACGTCGCTTCAAGAGCAGACAAGCAAATTGGAAGAACTGGGGCATACCCCCATTATTATCACTTCGCCGATTGTTCGAATGTATTTTAAACATTTGACCATGGAGCAGTTTAGAAATTTACAAGTATTATCATATAATGAGATTGACTCCGATGTAGAGCTTCAATCAGTTGGGATGGTGACCGTTGAATGATTATTAAAAAGTATCTCGCAAAAACAGAAACACAGGCAATTGAAATGGCAAAGGAGGATTTGGGAAAGAATGCAGTTGTCATGAACATCAAAAAAATCTCTCCCAAAGGTTTTGCTAAGTTATTTATGAAAGCAAAAGTGGAAGTAACTGCTGCCATTGATGAAAACATAGAGTACCATACTCCGGAAAATGGTGGGGAAAAAGATAAGGAAGAAGCACCTCGATTTGTGCCTGATATTGTTGCAGATGAGAAAGCAGAGTCTGAAAAAGCAGCTTCCATTGAAGAAAAATTAAATAGTTTGCAGAAGATGTTAGAAAAGCAAATTAGCGAAAAAGAAGAGGTAACTCTTTCCGCCGAAAAGGATTCCAGCGAAGAGGAAAAGCAACCACAGCCCTCGAAACAGGAAGAAAAAGAGGAAACGGTGTCCAAAGAGGAATATAAGGCACGAGCCTGCAAAGATCTGATTCGCAAACAAATGCAACAGAGCGAAGTGGATGAAGAGCAGATAGATGCCATTATGCAGGAAATAGAGGCTTCTTTGCCAAAAGATGCGGCACTGGATCAAATTCTTGCTGCTATGTATCAAAAAATAATATTAATGCTGGGGCAGCCTTATACCTTGGAATCTAAGGAAAAAGAAGAGAAGAAAGGTACAAAATATGTATTTTTCTTAGGTTCTACAGGAGTAGGAAAAACGACAACCATAGCGAAACTTGCTTCTAAATTGAAACTGGATAAAAACAAGAAAGTAGTTCTTGCTACAGCAGATACCTACCGAATTGCTGCGGTAGAACAATTGAAAACCTATGCCAATATTTTGAGCATTCCGTTGAAAGTCATATACAGTCCGGAAGAGTTAGGTGAAATGAAAGACCAGATGGATTCTTATGATTTTTGCTTGATTGATACGGCGGGATGTTCCCATAAGAATAAAGAGCAGTTGAAGGATATTAAAAAATTGCTGGAGCAGATACCGATTGCTGATCGGGAAGTCTATCTGGTTTTAAATGCGGCAACCAAATACCGCGATTTAAAAGAAATTGCGGATGTGTATAAGGAATTGACGGATTATAGTATCATTTTTACCAAACTGGATGAAACTTCTTCCTCAGGCATTATGCTCAATATGCGCTTATATACCAAACGCCCATTATCCTATGTTACCTGGGGACAAAATGTACCGGATGATATCGGTAAAGTGGATGCACAAAAAATAGCCAAGAAATTGTTAGGAGGGAAGTTATAGTGGATCAAGCAGAACGATTAAGAAATATTATAAAAAAACAAGAACTTCCTGAAATGAAAAAGCCTGTTGCCAAGGTAATTACTGTGACTAGTGGAAAAGGCGGAGTTGGAAAATCCAGCATCTCGGTGAATTTGGCAATTCAATTGAGTCGAATGGGAAAACGAGTGGTTATTTTTGATGCAGACTTTGGACTTGCCAATATTGAGATTATGTTAGGACTTCATCCTAAGTTTAATTTGGCGGATATGATGTATCGGGGAAAGTCCTTGAATGATATTATTATGTATGGACCGGAGAATGTTGGGTTCATTTCCGGAGGTTCCGGAATACAAGAACTGGCTAATTTATCCAGAGAACAAGTGATTACTTTGATTCAAAAATTAAATGAATTGGATGACTATGCAGATGTAATTATTGTAGATACAGGTGCAGGAATTAGTGATACCGTACTGGAATTTGTTGCGGCAAGTGAGGAAGTATTATTGGTTGCAACTCCGGAACCGACTTCCATTACGGATGCCTATGCCTTGCTAAAGACATTAAATAAAAAAGCATCCTATCGTCCGGAAAAGACGGTAGTAAAGATGATTGCCAACCAGGTACATGGAAACCGTGATGCCAAAGAATTGTTTGAAAAACTGGGTTTGGTGGTTTCTAAGTTTCTGGATATTGAGGTGGAGTATCTGGGGTCGGTTCCCTATGATCATAATATGCAGAAAGCAATTATGAAGCAGAGCCCAATCAGTATATTAGACCCCCTTTCCAATACGGCAAGAGCATTAAATAAAATTGCCAATCAATTGGAACAGAATATGGAGCAAGAAGAAGAGCATTATGGAATTGTTAAGTTATTTTCAAGTGTCATACGAATGAGATTTATGAAGTCATGATTTGATGAATTGGAGAGATTTATGCAAAAAAGTGTTATTTCGATTGGTGACCGAATTGAATTGGTGCAAACAAAAAGTGCTTTGCGCAGAAAAAAATCAGATGCACATTATACAAGCCAGTTGCTGGAATATGATGGGATTCGCACAATAAAAATATTGATGCCTATTTCGGAGGGAAGAGTTGTACCTCTTGAAGTGAATGATGAGTATGAATTGTGTTTCTTTACAGCAAAGGGGATGTATCGTTGCACTGCGACGATCCTTCGACGGTATCGTGAAAAGAAAATCTTTGTTTTGCAAATGCAAATGACATCGAAGTTGACAAAATTTCAACGACGTCAGTTTTATCGATTGGATTGTTCTTTGGATATCCAATACCGGGTTGTCAGTGAAGAAGAAATGGCATTACAGGACTTGATTAAGAAAAATGCTTTCTCAGATTCCGCAACGAAAGATAGTTTTGAAAAAAAATTAAAGGAATTTCGGAAAAATTGGTCCGATGCCCGGATAACAGATTTGAGTGGTGGCGGTATGAGATTTCAGTGTCAACAGGAGCTGGAAAAAAACGCTCGTATCGAGGTTCGCTTACCATTATTTGATGTGAATGGAAATGAAATTCGAAGTATGGCAATGATTATCGCAGTGATTTCTCTCCCGGGAGGAGGACGTGAATGGGAAGCTAGATGTCAATTTGAAGCCATTGATAAGAAAATGCAGGAGCGTATTATAAAATACATTTTTGATGAACAAAAGCGTAGAATCAGAAAGGACTAACAGCTGAATGAAAAAAATTTTAATAATTGATGACTCTGCACTTATGAGAAGGGTCATGTCTGATATAATTAATTCAGATTCCGAAATGTGTGTGACGGATACAGCGGAAAATGGGATTGCAGCTATTCGGTTGCTAGAGAGGGGAAAGGATTATCAGCTGATTCTTTTGGACATTAATATGCCACAGATGGATGGAATTGGTTTTCTGAATTATTTGAATGAAAAAAGGATTCATATTCCGGTATTGCTTGTGAGTTCCATTGCAAGCCGTAGTACAGAGGAAACCATCCGTGCACTTGAGCTTGGAGCATATGACTTTGTCAAAAAACCAGAATGTGGCTTTACCACAAAAGAGGATTTTGTTGAGCAGATTCTTTCGAAAGCAAAATGTGCATTTAAGATTTATCCAGAGGAAAGGAACGAAGTCTTAAATGGCAGAGAGGTTCCGAAAATCCTGCCAAAGACCCCTAAATTACATATTAAAAATATGGAAACCCCATGCGAATTGGCTGTCATAGCTTCTTCTACCGGCGGTCCCAAAGCATTACAGTCGATTCTGCCGAAATTTCCGTCGAATCTGAAATGTCCGGTTGTGATTGTACAGCATATGCCGGCGGGATTTACTGCTTCTTTGGCAAAGAGATTGAATGAAATGTCTTCTTGCCCGGTAAAAGAGGCGGAGGATGGTATGAAAGTGGAAGCAGGGAGTGTTTATGTTGCCAAGGGTGGTTTTCAACTTCGCATTGAAAAAAATGCAAAGGGCGAAATGGTGTTTTCCGAAAAGAAGGAGCCGACTTGCAATGGACTGCGTCCATGTGCAGATGTGTTGCTGAAATCTTTGATTGAAATGCCATACCAACGCATTTTATGTACAATTTTAACGGGAATGGGAAATGATGCCACACATGGATTGGAACAGTTGAAAGAAAAAAAAGAAATTTATACAATCGGGCAAAGTGAGAGAACTTGTGTTGTTTATGGCATGCCATGTGCCATGGAAAAGGCCGGATTGAGTGATGTCATGTTGGATTTAGAACAGATTGCAGAAGAAATGTTAAAAAGGATCAACTAAATTCTTTTTTGACAAGAAGTAATCAGAATGGAGGAAATACATGGATACCAGTCAATATTTAGAATTATTTATCGATGAAACCAAAGAGCATTTACAATCTTTGAATGAACACATTTTGGAATTGGAAAAAGAACCAGAAAATGCAGATACCATCAATGAAATTTTCCGCGCGGCCCATACATTAAAAGGAATGGCCGGTACAATGGGTTATACAAGAATGCAGCGTCTGACCCATGATCTCGAGAATGTTTTTCAGGAAATTCGAAATGGAAATATGAAAGCCACTGCCAAATTGATTGATATCCTGTTCCGTGGTTTGGATGCTTTGGAAGGATATCTTGAGATTATTTCCACCACAGGCGGTGAAGGAACAGAAGATAATGAGGATATCATTAAAGATTTGGATGAGTTGACGAAAGAAGGAACCGGAAAAGGCTCTGGTTCAGAAGAAACTCAAGAACAAAAGAAAGAAGAGGAACCTGCCAAAGAACAACCAAAAGAAACCTCACAAGCATCGGAAAAAGAAAAATTCCTTAGTATTCCTATTTCTGAATATGAAATTACGGCCATGGAAAATGCAAAGAAAGAAGGACAGAATGTTTTTGGAATTACGGTATATTTGCAGGAAACCTGTATTCTGAAAGCAGCTCGCGCATTTTTGGTTTTCAAGTCCGTTGAGAGTAAAGGGGAACTGATTAAATCCGTACCGTCTACAGAAAAGATTGAGGATGAAGAATTCGATTTTGATTTCAGTTGGATTTTGGCAACCAAAGAAGATAAGGACACCATTCGTAAATTGATTATGAATGTGTCGGAGATTGCCGATGTTGCCATTGATGATTTCCCTTATTCAGTAGAAAGTACGACAGAAAAAACAGAGAAAAAGGAAACGGTGGTTAAAGCAAAAGAAGAAAAGAAAGAACCTGCGAAAAAACCGGCTACAAAAGGAAAAGTTGCAAGCCGCTCCGTTCGTGTCGATATTGATAAACTGGATGTTTTGATGAATCTTGTCAGTGAGTTAATTATTGCGAAAAATGCGCTGGTTTCTGTTTCTTCAGCAGAAGGAACGGCAGATTTGTCTTCCAATAACATTTTCAATGAGAATATTGAATATTTGGAACGGGTAACCACAAACTTACATGAATCTGTCATGAAAGTGCGAATGGTGCCGATTGAAAGTGTTGTGAATCGTTTTCCACGTATGATTCGTGACTTGAATCGAAAGTTAGATAAAAAGATGGAATTGTATATGACCGGTGAAGATACAGAATTGGATCGTACCGTTATTGATGAATTGGGAGATCCATTGATGCATTTGCTTCGAAATTCTGCAGACCATGGACTGGAAAGTAACGAAGAACGTGTTCGTCTCGGGAAACCGGAAGTTGGTTCCATTTATTTGGATGCTTATCAGGAGGGAAACAATGTTACGATTGAAGTTCGTGATGATGGTGCCGGAATCAATGTTGACAAAGTCAGACAAAAGGCCATTGATAAAGGAACGATCACGGAGCAGCAGGCAGAAACCATGACGGATAAAGATTTTATTGATTTGTTATTCCGTCCAAGTTTTTCAACGGCGGATAAAATTTCAGACGTTTCCGGACGTGGTGTTGGTTTGGATGTGGTAAAAACAAAGATTGAATCTCTGGGAGGAAGCATTGAAGCAAAGACGGTAAGGGGAGAGGGAAGTACCTTTACGATTCAGCTTCCGCTGACACTTGCCATTATCCAGGCGCTTATGGTAGAAGTTGGAAAAGAAAAATATGCGATTCCTCTTGGAAATATTGATACCATTGAAGAGATTTCTTTGGATGAAATTAAACTTGTACAATCAAAAGAAGTTATTCATTTGCGAGGAAGTGTAATTCCGATTGTACGTATGAATGAAGTCCTTGAGATGGAGGATTATGAACGGGATCCGGAAAGCAATTCTTTGATTGTAGTTGTTGTAAAAAAAGGCGAACAAAGACTTGGGCTTGGTGTTGATAATCTTTTGGGACAACAGGAAACCGTTATTAAGTCAATGGGGCATCATATTACAAATGCCAAATTGTTTAGCGGTGCAACGATCTTAGGTGATGGTGAAGTAGCCTTGATTTTGGATACGAACACATTGGTATAAGAATGGAGGATTCAATATGGACATGACAATGAATGAAAATATGACAGATGAGGTTCAATATATTGTAATTCGGCTGGGAGAGGAACAATATGGTATTAACATTGGTTATGTTGATAATATTGTCAGAATGCCACGCATAACACGGGTGCCAAAATCACAGCCGTATTATGTTGGTGTGATCAATCTTCGTGGTGAAGTTGTGCCAGTTATGAGTCTTCGCAAGCGTTTTGGCCTGTCGGTAGATGAATATACCGGTTCCACCCGTATTATTATTTTGAAATTACAAGACCAATCCTTAGTTGGTGTTATCGTGGATGAAGTCAGAGAAGTAGTAGATCTTGAACCTTCTACCATAGAAACCCCAAATTTCAAATTGGATGAAAGCAATGCCTCTTATTTGGCGGGGATTGGTAAAAACGGCGACAGTTTAATTTCTCTTCTTAATATTGAAAATGTAATAGGAGAGACGAAAACAGCATGAGTAATATGATTCGGGTGGGGATGGCAGATTACAAATTATGCCGTCCACCACAAAGGATATCAACATTGGGATTGGGATCCTGCCTTGGTGTTGTATTATATGACCAACGCACAAAAATCTGTGGACTTGCACATGTTATGATGCCGGATAGTACATCTATTCGCAAAAACACAAATCGAATGAAATTTGTGGACACATGCTTGAACGATATGTTGGAAGAATTGTTGAAAAACGGTGCCCGGAAAGATAATATCATAGCGAAGATTGCGGGAGGTGCACAGATGTTTATGAGTCATAATGCCCATAACATTCTCAATATCGGACAGCAGAATACAGAAGCAGTACATCGGCTATTGGAAGAATGGAAGATACCTGTGATTGCAGAAGATGTTGGTAATAATTATGGAAGGACGATTGAATTTGATCCCACAACCGGAGAGTTGCTGATTCGTTCCATTGGTATCGGTGATACGGTTATTTGACTTTCCATTGAGAAAAATAAACAGACAAAGGGGCAAATAATATGAAATATCGTTTTATTCCAGCCTGTGTGATGTTGACTGCGGGATTGGTATGCTGTATTATGAGCATTGTACAAAGATGGGATGTGGAATATAGTCTGATTGCATTGTTGATTGTATTGATACTTTTTTACCTTCTTGGACAAATTGCCGCTCAGATAATTGGAAAGGTGATGGCAGAGCATGAGGCCATGGTTCGTGCGGAGGAAGAGCGTTTACAACGGGAACAGGAACAGGCACAAGAAGAAAGTGAGAACCAGGAGGAAGACGACACAGCCCGGGAGAATGAAACGGAAAATTTATGATGAGGGATTTACCGAATGAGTGAGGAATGTATATGGCAATAAAAGAAGAACAGAAGCAAAAATTATGGGATGAATATAAAAAAAATAAATCTCCTGATATTCGCGAGAAATTAATCCTGGAATATGCAAACCTAGTAAATCTTGTAGCTGGTCGTATGGGGATGTATCTTGGATATACTGTTGAATATGATGATTTGGTTGGATATGGGATTTTTGGTTTAATTGATGCCATTGATAAATTTGATTTAACAAAGAATGTTAAATTTGAGACTTATGCCAGCCTTCGTATCAGGGGGTCCATATTGGATCAGATTCGTAAAATGGATTGGGTTCCCAGGACACTTCGTCAGCGACAGAAACAGATTGATACAGCCACCGCAAAAATTGAGGCAGATGCTGGCCGTCCGGCGACAGATGCGGAGATTGCCAAAGAATTAAATATTCCGGAAGAAGAATATACTGGCTGGAAAAGTGAAATTCAATTATCCAATATGCTTTCTTTGGATGATTATCTGGAGCAAAGCGGAGATTCTCAAATTGAACCTGGAGGTTCACAGCGATTTGAACAACCGGAAAAAGCAGTGGAAAAAGAAGAATTAAAACAGATGTTGGTTGAGGCTATGAAAACCTTGACAGAAAAGGAATGTAGTGTAATCACATTATATTATTATGAAGATTTGACACTAAAAGAGATTAGCCGTATTTTAGAAGTTTCGGAATCTCGTGTATCACAATTACATTCCAAAGCCTTGCAGAAAATGAAAAATAAATTGGGAGATAGTGTAGAATTATTATCTTTATTTTAGTTTGATATATACTTGAATTCCTGGGAAGGAGGAAAGACATATGGGAAAAAATGCCTACTTTCAACTTGTTCACAAACCAAAACGTACCATGCTTAAGGTCTTTCCACCTTCTGAGGGGGGAGAGATGTTTTCTGTTGATGAGATTCAAAAATATCTGGATTCATTAAATATTACTTCCTATGATTTAAAAGCCTTGGATATGTATTTGAAAAAAGGGGAATTTGCAATGGAGTATCCTCTTCTTACTTCAGAGATTCTTCCTGAAAGTGAAAAATGTTCCATTGAGATACTAGAGGAAGGTCGTAGGGCGGTGGCCCGCTTTTATCCGCCTTCTTCCGACGGAAAACAAATGGGAAAGGAAGAGATCATGAGTGACCTGCGTCTGGCAGGAGTAGTATACGGAATTCAGAAAAATGAGATTGATAGATTCTTGGAAGAAAGAGAGTATTGCACCGATTATGTTCTGGCACAGGCAAAATTGCCGCGACAGGGACAGGATGCCAGGATTGATTATCATTTCGATATCAATGTGACAGCAAAACCCAAACTTAATGAGGATGGAAGTGTGGATTTTCATCATTTGGGAAATATCAAGCCGGTGGAAAAAGGAGAAAAACTTGCTACTTTATTTCCGGCGGATCATGGAGAAGCCGGTACTACGGTTACAGGTCAGCCTTTGGTGCCGAATAAAGTGAAAGATCTTGCCCTTCGGTATGGAAGAAATATTCATATAACAGAAGATAAACGTGAAATCTATTCGGAAGTGTCAGGACATGTGACCCTGGTAGATGATTTGGTTATGGTATCCGATGTTTATGAAGTGCCAGCCAATGTGGATGTTTCTACCGGAGATATCGAGTACAATGGTACCGTTCAGGTAAATGGGAATGTGCTTACCGGATATATGATTCAGGCCACTGGCGATATTATTGTCAATGGAGTGGTGGAAGGAGCCATTTTAATTTCCGGAGGAAATATTGTATTAAAGCGTGGCATGCAGGGAATGTCAAAGGGAAGTTTGACTGCAGCAGGTAATATTACGGCAAAATTTATTGAAAATAGTGAAGTGCGGTGCGATGGAACATTGATGTGTGATGCTGTTTTGCATAGTGATGTTGAAAGTAAAAATGACATATCGGTTCTAGGAAAAAAAGGATTGATAAATGGCGGTCATATACGTTCCTATACCAATATAGCGGCGACGCAGACAGGTTCTTTGATGGGAACCGTAACAACTCTTGAAATCGTTTCGGATGTGGAAGTGATGAAACAGTATAACGAATGGCAAAACCGTTCACAACTGGCACAAAAGAGCATTAAGACCATGAATCGCGTGCTGACTTCCATAAAAAGTAATTTGAAAAATGGTAGAAAATTGACGGAAACGCAAACCGAATATTTAAAATTATCTGCAATCTTGAAACCAAGAATGACGTATGCCATTGAGCAAAGTGAACAGCTTCTTCCGGAACTGGAGGCCAAATTGGCTACCAGCGGAAAGGGAACGATACGAATTGAAGGAACCGTGAATCCGGGGACTAAGATTGTTATTAAGGAAATGTCCAAAATGATTTCCGATCCGATTTCCAGATGTAAGTTTGTTTTAAAGGGTGCAGACATAAAGTCCATTGGGATATAAACGGAAAGGAGAATCGGAATGTCTATTAGTTCTATTGATTTTGCAACATTGCCTTCACGTTCTGCGGAAGCTTCTTCCATTGCCGGGAAAGAGCAGCATCAAATTCAACATATGACAGAAAGTGGTGCGGCTATTATGGAAAAGGAAATTGCCAATAATCAGCATCGAACCGTGGAGACGAAGAAAAGCGAGAAGATGAATTTTGATTTAGGAGAATCCGGCAATTCCGGCAGAGGTAAAAATAAGAAAAAGAAATCGAAAAAAGAGGAGACAAAACAAAATAAAGATGTATCCTCCGGCAGTAGTTTTGACATAACAATATAAACAGGAGAAAATGATGTTGACGACAATAGAAATAGTTATACTGATGATGGGATTTGTTGCAATTTGTCTGAGTTTCTTTGTGGGAAATAAAGAAAAAAATGACAAGATGCCCCAAATGCAGATATCAGAAGAGACAACAGAACAATTAAAAAAAGAGATGGACTTGTATCTGGATGAGAAAAAAGAGCAGACCATTTCCGAAACAGAAGGATATTTAAATCGTAAAAGCAATGAAAAGATTATGGAATTTGATGAATTTTCTTCCCAGATTCTGGAAAAAATCAGTCATAATCATGAAGAAGTTGTTTTTATGTACCAAATGTTGTCAGAAAAAGAGGAACAGCTGAAAAAGCATTTTTCCAAGGGGGCAGAAAAAAAGCCGAATCAGGCAGCAAAGATTATGCCAAAAGAAGACTCCTCCCGGAAAGAATCCGAGAAGAGTGATGAAAAAATACAAAAACAAGAGAAAAAGATACGGGAAGAAAAGGATCTGAACGCCCAAATGCTTGCCTTGTATGAACAAGGGAAAAGTGTTTTGGAAATTTCCAAACTTCTTCATGTGGGCCAGGGCGAAGTCAAACTTATTATATCATTGTATGGCAAATAAAAAGGAGGTCTCTTGTGAAAATTAAATGGTTTTTAAGAGGATTGGGTGTTGGCATTCTTGTCACAGCCATTCTTTTATGTACAAGTTATCGAAAAGAAAAAGATTCTGGTGATTTGATTAACCAGGCAAAAAAAATAGGAATGGTATTTCCAAAAGAAGAAACTTCTCCAGTAGACCAGGTGTTGATGCAAAATAGTACTCCAGAACCTGCAGTTTCCACTGAAAGTGCCGTGACAGTACAGGAGGAAGAGACGGAACAGGAAAAACAGGCGAAGCAAAAAATTGAAAATAGTAAAGATAAAATTGAGTCAGCATCGGCATATCATAACAAAAAACAGTCTTTTGTAGTGCGGGAGGGGTTACTTTCCAGCAGTGTGGCAAGAGAAATGGAAGAACAGGGAATCATAAAAGATGCCGATGAGTTTGATGACTATATGGAAAAAAACGGATATGCGAAAAAAGTAAGAAGCGGGAAGTATGACATTCCGGAGGATGCAGATTATAAGACAATTGCAAAAATAATAACGAGAGAAAAATAATACTTGCATTTTGTGGAATTGTATGCTACAATAAATCGGATTGAAAAAACACGTTGACGGATTTTGGAAAAGGTGCTGCATCTATTGTAGTTTTTCTAAAAGAAGAAGTCATCGGAAGAAAATAACCATATGGAGGTAAGAAAAATGAGTGTTATTTCAATGAAACAATTATTAGAAGCAGGTGTTCATTTTGGACATCAGACAAGAAGATGGAACCCTAAAATGGCTGAGTACATCTACACAGAGAGAAATGGTATTTATATCATTGATTTACAGAAATCTGTAGGAAAAGTAGATGAAGCTTACAATGCAATTAAAGAGATTGCAGCAGATGGCGGAAATATTCTTTTTGTTGGTACCAAGAAACAGGCTCAGGAGTCTATCAAAACAGAAGCTGAGCGTTGTGGTATGTATTATGTAAACGAGAGATGGCTTGGTGGTATGCTTACCAACTTTAAGACAATCCAGACTCGTATCAAACGTTTGAAAGCAATCGAAAAAATGTCAGAAGATGGTACATTCGATGTTCTTCCTAAAAAGGAAGTTATCAATCTGAAAAAAGAATGGGCTAAATTGGAGAAGAACCTTGGTGGTATTAAAGATATGAAAGAGATTCCGGATGCTATCTTTGTTGTAGATCCGAAAAAAGAAAGAATCTGTATTCAGGAAGCTCATATTCTTGGTATTCCTTTGATTGGTATCGTTGATACAAACTGTGACCCTGAAGAACTGGATTATGTAATTCCGGGTAATGATGATGCAATTCGTGCTGTAAAACTGATAGTTTCTAAGATGGCAGATGCAGTTATCGAAGCAAAGCAGGGCGAAACTTTTGTGGAAGCTGATGTTACCGAAGAGGCAGTTGAAACAGAAGAAGCAGTAGAAGAATAAGAAAAGAAAGGAAGACTAGAAAAATGGCTATTTCAGCATCAATGGTAAAAGAATTAAGAGAAATGACAGGCGCCGGAATGATGGATTGTAAGAAAGCTCTTACTGAGACAGACGGCGATATGGATAAAGCAGTAGATTATCTTCGCGAAAATGGTCTGGCAAAGGCTGAGAAAAAAGCAGGAAGAATTGCGGCAGAAGGTATTGTTAAAACCCATATCAGCGAAGACAAAACCCAGGCTTCTATCGTAGAAGTTAATAGTGAAACTGACTTCGTAGCAAAGAATGAAAAATTCCAGACATTTGTAGAAGCAGTTGCTGCTCAGGCAAATACTACAAGCGCAAAAGATATCGATGCATTCATGGATGAGGCATGGGCTGCAGATTCTTCTAAGACTGTAAAAGAAGAGTTGGCATCTATGATTGCTACCATCGGTGAGAATATGAATATTCGTCGCTTTGAGAAAGTTTCCTGCGAAAATGGTATGGTTGTTGACTACATTCATGCAGGTGGAAAAATCGGTGTTTTGATTGCTGCAGAAACAGATAACACAGGAGATGCTGTAGTTGAATGCTTGAAAAATGTTGCAATGCAGGTTGCTGCTATGAATCCAAAATATCTTTCTTCTGATGATGTATCCGAAGAATACAAAGAAAAAGAGAAAGAAGTTCTTTTGGCACAGGCAAAGAACGATCCAAAGAATGCCGGAAAGCCGGATGAAATCATTGAGAAGATGATCATTGGACGTTTGAATAAGGAATTGAAAGAAGTTTGTCTGACAGAGCAGATTTATGTAAAAGCAGAAAACAAAGAGTCTGTAGCAAAATATGTAGATATGGTTGCAAAGGAAAATGGCTGCAATATCACATTGAAAAAATTTGTTCGTTTTGAAACCGGCGAAGGCTTGGAAAAGAAAAATGAAGATTTCGCTGCAGAAGTTGCTTCCCAGCTTGGCAACTAGGATATGTTTTTACAA
>JALEKC010000074.1 GCA_022769325.1 Eubacterium sp.
GAGGAAAATAGTGCCGGGGTTGCAGAAATAGAAAAAATGGTTCAGCAGATTGAGCAATTGGCACAGGAACTTTAGAAATTTAGCAGAAAGGAATAATTATGTTAGAGATTGAACATTTTACAAAAAAATATGGCGAGAAGGTGGCAGCAGAGGATATTTCTCTCCACATCAAAGCCGGTGAAATTTATGGATTTATCGGTCATAATGGAGCCGGAAAAACCACGACCCTTAAGTCGGTTGTGGGGATTTTACAATTTGATGAAGGTGAAATACGGATTGATGGAGAATCCATCAAAGCGTCGCCCCTTTCCTGTAAGAAAAAGATAGCTTATATTCCGGATAATCCGGATTTATATGACTTTATGACAGGAATTAAATATCTGAATTTTATCGCAGATGTTTTTGGAATTGGTGAAGAACAGAGGCAGCAGCGCATTCACCAATATGCCGATTTGTTTGAAATGACATCGGATCTGGGACAGCCTATCGCGTCATATTCTCATGGGATGAAACAAAAACTGGCGATTATCTCAGCCTGGATTCATGAGCCCAAGCTGATTATTATGGATGAGCCTTTTGTGGGGCTGGATCCGAAAGCTTCTCATATTCTGAAAGGAATGATGAGGGAAGTTTGTGATAAAGGCGGTGCCATATTTTTCTCTACCCATGTATTGGAAGTGGCAGAGAAGCTTTGTGACAAAGTGGCGATTATTAAAAGTGGAAAGCTGATTCGCTCCGGCACCATGGAAGAAGTAAAAGGAGACGATAGCTTGGAAGAGGTATTCTTAGAATTGGAGGGAGAATGATGTTTGGAATTCTTTTAAAGAAACAGATGACGGAAATCTTCCGGGGATATTTTTATGATGCTAAGAAAAATAAAAAGCGCTCTAAAGTGTCCACCATTCTTTTTATCCTGATGTATATCGTAATTATGGCGGGTCTCTTAGGCGGTATTTTTTCTTATCTTGCACTACAGCTTTGTGGAACCTTTGTGACACTGCATATGAGTTGGCTTTATTTCCTGATTATGAGCAGTATTGCCATTGCCCTGGGTGCTTTTGGAAGCGTGTTTAATACTTTCTCCGGTTTATATCTCTCCAAGGATAATGATTTGCTCTTATCCATGCCGATTCCTGTTCGGAGTATTTTGGTGGCGAGATTGATGGGTGTGTATTTGATGGGGCTGATGTATTCGGCAGTTGTCATCCTGCCAACTACTATTGTTTACTGGATTAAGGCGGAGATTACTCCCCTTGCGATTTTGGGCTCGTTGCTTCTTATCTTTTTGATTTCGATGATTGTACTTATTTTGTCCTGTATTTTGGGATGGTGTGTGGCAAAACTCAGTTTGAAATTGAAAAATAAAAGTTTTGTGACAGTATTACTTTCGCTGGCCTTTATTGCTTTGTACTATTTTGTATATTTTAAGGCCCAGAGTCTGATTCAGGATCTGCTTCTGAATGCAGTAGCGTATGGAGAAAAGGTGAAGGGTAAGGCATATCCGCTATATCTTTTTGGAAGAATAGGAGAAGGCGATATCCTGGGTATGATTTTGTATACTCTTGCAATCCTTGCCTTGGGAGTTTTGATTTTTTGGATTTTGCATCGGAGTTTTATTCATATTGCAACGGCCACCGGAAGTGTGGGAAAAGTTGCATATCGGGAAAGAAGAGGAAAGAGGAAAAGTGAGTTTGGAGCATTGGTGGCTAAGGAGTTTGGGCGATTTACTTCCAGTCCGAATTATATGCTCAATTGTGGGTTGGGAACCATTTTTTTAATCGTTGTGGGGACGATATTTTTATTAAAGGGAAATAAAATGATTGAATTTGTAAACCAGATTTGGAGCGGTGAAGGTATGAATGGGGTAGTAGTAGTTATGGGAGCCGTGGCGGTTTGTCTGACAATTTCCATGAATGACATGGTGGTTCCGTCGGTTTCGCTGGAGGGGAAAAGTCTTTGGATTGCACAATCTCTTCCAATACAGCCATGGAATGTTCTCAGGGCTAAGTTGGCAGTTCAGCTTTTGCTTACGGGAATACCGGTTATTTTTTGTGATATTTGTCTGGGAATTGTCCTTCAAGAGCGTGTTTCCTGGATGTTGCCGGCACTGATTTTACCTTTTGTATTTACGGCTTTTATGGCGGTATTTGGACTGTTTTTGGGAATCAAGATGCCCAATCTTACCTGGACCAATGAACTTGCCCCCATTAAGCAA
Organism: Eubacterium sp.; assembly: GCA_022769325.1. Lineage (GTDB taxonomy): Bacteria > Bacillota > Clostridia > Lachnospirales > Lachnospiraceae > Eubacterium_F. Next base: position 2,216 of record JALEKC010000074.1, read on the forward strand.
AGCCTCAGTGTATTGATATCCATGTTTGGTGGCTGGGCTTTGATTGCCGGTATTGCTATTTTGTATTTTGTGGGAGGACGTAAAATTGGCTGTGAATGGTATCTGACGTTGGTGATACTGATTTTCGCCATTTTGACAGTAATTTTGTACCAATGGTTGAAGAAAAAAGGAACCATGATATTTGCACAATTGTGATGCATTTACCATGGTTTCCAGAGAGTATTAATCAAAGGTTACTTTTACATTTTCTCTTTCTTCTTCCTGTGTTACCTCATACATAGGTTTGGTTTCAAAATGAAAAAGAGAAGCGATGAGATTGCAAGGTATCGTCTGCACGGAAGTGTTGTATCGTTTTACGGCACCGTTATAATACTTTCGTGAATTGGCGATATCTTCTTCCATTTTTGCCAATTGGTTGCTGAGATTTTGAAAATTCGCATTTGCTTTTAAATCCGGATAGGATTCTGCCAATGCCATAATTTGCGGAATGATTTTGGAGATGGAAGCACTGGTGCTGATTTTCTCATCCGGTGTCATGCCGGCATAATTTGCATTGCGTTTTGCAATGACTTTTTCCAAAGTCTCTGCCTCATGCTTCGCATATCCTTTTACGGTTTCTACCAGATTTGGAATAAGGTCAAAGCGCTTTTTTAAGTACACATCCATCGTAGAAAATGCTTCTTCTACGGTGATTTTTTCTTTAGTCAGCTTGTTATAACAGCCAATAAAAATGGCAACAAGCACAATCAAAATCCCGATAATGATAATCCCTGTCATAAAAAGACTCCTTTCAATTTATATAATTTTTATACTTATTTTATCACAAAAACAGAAAAGGAACAATATGAAATTGAAAAATCCCTAATTGACAAATTCCACAACTTCAATGATAATAAAAGATAGAAAAAATCAAAGGAAGGTGAAGTTGTGAATACAAATGATATTACCAAGACAACAAAAAAAGTTGGAAACAACAATCCGATTGCGACTCAGCGGTTTATGGCAGACCCTTATGCAATCGAGTATGAAGGCGTGGTTTATGTATATGGAACCAACGACAGCGAGCAGATGACGGATTTGGTGTCAGGAGAAATTCCGGTCAATAATTATTCCAAGATTCGGACATTGAATTGCTATTCTTCCAAAGATATGGTCAATTGGACGGATGAGGGTGTGATTTCGGTGGCCGGAGAAGAGGGGCCGGCAAAATGGGCGACCAACAGTTGGGCACCGGCGGTGGCGTATAAGGAGATAGAGGGACAGACAAAATTCTTTCTCTATTTTGCAGATAATGGAGGTGGAATTGGTGTGCTCCAGGCCGATAGTCCTACCGGTCCATGG
>JALEKC010000098.1 GCA_022769325.1 Eubacterium sp.
ATTCCAAAAATCGCCACTCGACTCTGTTTAAGTTTCTCCATTGCCTCATTTCCCAAAAGCAACTGTGTCCTTGAAAACTGATTTAGCATCTGCCATTTATCCTTTCCATTCCAAATTTGCTTTCTGCCCCTTGGCAGCACGTTTACGATTACGAACATGTTTGGCATCTAAGGTATTGCCGTCGTATTCAAAGGTTTCCTGATTTACATCCACAACGGTGGAATATACCACAACGTCCTCTTTTTCCAACGCAATTCCTTTGACTCCCCGACTGGTTTTCTTAAACTCGCTTACTTCTTCCAGCGGGAATCCCAAAGACAATCCTTTTTTTGTCAAAAGAATCACTTTCTTGCTTCCAGATAAGATATCCGCTGCGGATAATGCCGTCACTCCACTGACCTCATCCCCATCATCCAGTTTGGTAGCTGCCACCTGTAGACGATTGGTTTCAAATTCTGCCCCGGATACCATTTTCACATAACCACTTTTCGTGGAAAAGAGAAGCATCGACTCAAACAACTGCTCAAAACTGATGTATAATAATGCATCCTCGTCATTGGACATTTTACATAGATTATGCACCAAAGTCCCTTTGTCCCTCATTTTGCAACGTGGAATCTTTTCGCATTTGATTTGATGCATATTTCCCTGATTGGTAAACAGACACAATCGATCTGTATTTTTGATATATACTACTTGAGAATACTCTTTTTTAGCTTCCTCCGTAGCTCGTCCAAAGGCCGCTTCATCGATGCATTTGGCATATCCAAAACGATCCAAACAAACATACAGATTTTCTTCTTTTACTTCTTCCACATATGCTTTCGCCACATCGTCCATAAGCTGTGTTCTTCGCTCTCTGGAAAATTGCTTTTTAAAACTACGAAGTCTTGCTTTGATTACTTTATACAATTCCTTCGTATCGGAAAGAATTTTCTCATATTCTGCAATATTTTGAAGCAATGTGTCATTTTCCTCATGCAGTTTCAATATTTCAAGTCCGATTAATTTACTTAATTGCATGGAAAGAATAGCATCTGCCTGAACTTCTGTAAACAAAAGAGTCTTGGCCTGTTTCTCCGATTCCTTGGACTTAAAGCGAATTCCCTCGGTATTACCTTCAATCAAACAACTTTTTGCCTGTTTTACAGAAGAACTGCCACGAAGAATCTCAATAATCAGATCGATGACATCGGTTGCCTTCATGAGACCCTCAACAACTTCCAAACGTTTTTTCGCTTTGGCACATAAAAATGTATACTCTTTGGTATACAGGTCTTCCTGGAATAAAATGAATTCCTCAATCAGACTTTTCAGATTGAATACTTGGGGCTGGTTGTCCCGAATGGCAAGAAGATTCACTCCATAGGTATCTTCCATCTGGGTTTTTTTATACAATCCGTTGAGCAAATTCTGCACATCCCGGTCTTTTTTTACCTCAATGACAATGCGTATGCCCTCCTTGGAAGAAACATCCTGTACATCGTAAATCTCATCAAATACTTTATCCTTCATCAAGCTGGAAATAGACTCCACAAGCTTTGTTTTATTGCCGGAAACCGTATAGGGAATTTCAGTAATTACAATGTTGGTACGTCCATTGTCGCCCTTTTCAATAACTGTTTTCGCACGGACTTTTATCTTTCCTTCTCCGGTTTCATAAATATTTGCCAACTCACTGGCATTGGTAATGATTCCTCCGGTAGGAAAATCCGGTGCCGGAATATAATCCATCAATTTCTGAACAGAAATCCCCGGTCGGTCCATGCACGCGATTACCGCTTCAATCACTTCCACCGGATTATGTGGTGGAATATTGGTGGCCATTCCCACGGCAATTCCAGTGGTTCCATTGATAAGAAGATTGGGCAGCATAGCCGGAAGAACCCTGGGTTCTTTTTCGCTTTCATCAAAATTTGGATCAAAATCTACCAGACCCTTTTCCAAATTGTCCAGCATGGACATGGCTGCCGGTGACAACCTTGCCTCAGTATATCGCATAGCTGCCGCTCCATCTCCGTCAATGGATCCAAAGTTTCCATGGCCGTCCACAAGAGGCAGATTGAGCGAATATTCCTCCGTCATATGTACAAGGGCATCATAAATAGAACTGTCCCCATGAGGATGATATTTACCCATGGTATCTCCGACGATACGGGCACTTTTACGATGAGGCTTGTCCGGAGACAACCCCAACTCTTTCATGGCATATAAAATTCTTCGCTGCACCGGTTTCAGGCCATCCCGTACATCCGGCAGGGCACGTGCGCGAATGACACTTACGGCGTAATCCCGGTAAGATGTCTTCATCTCTTCTGAAAAATCCAATTGTATAATATTATCCTGGCTCATGCTCTTTCCTCCAAGTCATTATATGTCAACATTGGCACTCTTTGCCTCTTCCATGATAAACTGTCTTCTCGGCGGGACATTGCTTCCCATGAGAATATCCGTCACTTCATCTGCTTCCACTGTATCACTGATAGAAATTTGTGCCAATATTCGGCTGTCCGGATCCAACGTTGTCTCCCAAAGCTGCTTATCGTCCATCTCTCCCAGACCTTTATACCGTTGCAATGCATGAATTTTCTTTCCCTTTTTCCGGAATTTCTCCAATTCAAAATCATTAAACAAATACTCACTTTTTTTCACTTTCTTCTTCTTTTCCACGTCTTCATAATCTACTTTATAAAGAGGTGGCAACCCTCGATATACTTTGCCCTGATAAATCAATTCCGGCATAAACCGGTAGAAAAATGTCAGAAGCAACGTACTGATATGAGCACCGTCCACATCGGCATCTGTCAGTATAATAATTTTATCATAGCGCAGTTTCTTTATATCAAAATCATCGCCGATTCCACAACCAAAGGAAGCAATCATGGATTTAATTTCATTATTCAGCAAGATTTTTTCAAGAGGTGCTTTTTCTACATTTAAAATCTTTCCACGCAAGGGAAGAACCGCCTGGGTTCTTCGATTTCTCGCCGTCTTAACCGTACCACCGGCGGAATCTCCCTCCACAATATAGATTTCACATTCTTCCGGTTTTTTGGAAGTGCAGGCCGCCAATTTACTCTTGGTATCCATGTTCATCAAATCCTTTAATACAGAACGCCGTGCCTTATCACTGGCGGTACGTGCTTTATAAGATTTGCGCACATTGTCAAGAATACTCTTCAATACTTCTACATTTTTATCGAAATACCGCTGTACTTCCTGGCTAAACACTTCGTCCACTGCCGTTTTGGCATCGGTATTTCCCAATTTATTTTTTGTCTGGCTCTCAAACTGCGGATCCGGATGTTTGATGGAAACGATGGCCACCAAACCATTTCGAATGTCTTTTCCATCATAATTTTCTTCATTATTTTTCAAATATCCCAATTCTCTCGCATATTGATTCATAACCCGGGTAAGTGCAGTCTTAAACCCGGTCACAAGGGTTCCACCATCTGTAACATTGATTCGGTTACAATAAGAATTTATCTGTTCGCTAAAGGAATTGGTGTATTGAAAAGCCACTTCCACTTCAATATCTCCGCTTATCCCCTCCACATAAATCACATCTTTGTGCAAAAGTGTGGCATCTCGGTTGATATAACTGACATAGCTTTGAATACCGTATTCTTCCAAAAAAGTAACCGTCTCTCCGGTATGTTCATCCCGGAAAACGATTTTGAGATTCTTATTGAGATAGGCAATTTCTTTTAACTTCTTTTTTATGGTTTCCGGCTTAAATTCGGTTGTCTCAAATATGGTATCGTCGGGATAGAAAGTCACTTTTGTTCCGGTATCATTTTTGGCACATTTACCCGCCACCGGAAGAAGACCTTTTTCCAGTTTTACAACTGGTTTTCCGCCATCCCGATATTCATCCCGATAGATTTTCCCATCTTTTTTCACTTCCACGATCATACTTTTTGACAATGCATTTACAACCGAGGCCCCCACGCCATGCAATCCTCCGGACACTTTGTAGACACTATTATTAAATTTTCCTCCGGCATGTAAAATGGTATAAACCACTCGCACCGTCGGAATTTTTTTCGTTGGATGGATATCCACCGGCACTCCACGACCGTTATCTTCAATCACTACGCCGCCATCGCGGGTCAATGTTATTCCCAATTGTGAACAGTATCCTGCCAGATGCTCATCAATTCCATTGTCTAAAATTTCCCATATCAAATGATGCAATCCTCTTGTTCCGGTGCTTCCGATATACATGCCCGGTCGTTTTCGAACTGCCTCCAATCCCTCCAATATAACAATCTGGCTTCCATCATACTTATCCATCGTCTGCATCCTTTCCTCTTGACTTTTTATGTCTGTTTCAACATTAAATTATAATCGAACAACCGTTTTTTTTCAACTATTTTTTCTTTCCCCCTCTTCTGATTTACTACTCACACCCCACCCTCATGTGCAGTCATCGCCTCTTTGAAGCTCCCAGTCTCGCCTTGACAGACGGAAAAAAAGTTATTATACTATTGACGTACATGTTGAGGTGTCCCGTGAAATGGGACATGAAAGCTTAAGGAGGATTTGCAAGATGAAGAAACCGATTGTAACATTGGAGCAAGTTAAGGAAATAGAAAAAAACTATCCTACTCCATTCCATATCTATGATGAAAAGGCCATTCGTGAAAATGCCCGAGCATTAAAAGAAGCCTTCTCCTGGAACAAAGGCTACCGTGAATATTTTGCCGTAAAAGCTACACCTAATCCATTTATTTTGAAAATATTACAGGAAGAAGGTTGTGGTGTGGACTGCTCTTCCCTGACAGAATTGATGCTTTCCGAAGCTTTGGATTTCAAAAAAGACGATATTATGTTTTCATCCAACGTAACACCGATGGAAGAATATAAAAAAGCCAGTGAATTGGGGGCTTATATCAATCTGGATGATTTTACACATATTGATTATCTCGCCGAAGGCGTTGGCATTCCGGAAACCATTTGCTGCCGCTACAATCCCGGCGGAAAATTTGAACTTGGCACCGATATTATGGACAACCCGGGAGATGCCAAGTATGGTTTTACCAAAGAACAGCTGATTGAGGGCTACAAAAAACTGATGAAATTAGGAGCTAAACATTTTGGTCTCCATGCCTTTATCGCCAGCAATACCGTATCCAATGAATATTATCCTACCCTCGCCGGTATCCTTTTTGAACTGGCAGTAGAGTTAAAAGAAAAGACTGGTGCGGACATTCAATTTATCAATCTTTCCGGAGGTGTTGGAATTCCATATACCCCGGACAAAACACCAAACGACATTAAAATCATCGGAGAGGGTGTTCGCAAACAGTTTGAAAAGATTTTAGTACCTGCCGGTCTCGGTCATGTTAAGATTTTTACGGAACTTGGTCGTTTTATGCTGGGACCTTATGGAAATCTTGTTACCAAATGCATTCATCAAAAACATATATATAAAGAGTATGTTGGTCTTAACACCTGTGCCTGCGATTTGATGCGTCCGGCCATCTATGGAGCTTATCATCACATCACTGTCCTTGGCAAAGAAAATGAGCCATGCGACCACAAATATGACGTGACAGGTTCTCTTTGCGAAAACAATGACAAGTTTGCCGTGGACCGCATGCTTCCTAAGGTAGATATTGGAGATTATCTTGTGATTCATGACACCGGTGCCCACGGATATGCCATGGGTTATAATTACAACGGAAAACTCAAATCCCCAGAGTTGTTATTGAAAGAGGATGGCAGTGTACAGATGATTCGTCGAGGTGAGACACCAAAGGATTATTTCTCCACCTTTGATTTTTGTGACATCTTAAAAAACATGAAATACTGAGCCTTGCGACGATGTGCACTTGCGGACATCGGCATAAGGCGAATAAAAGCACGGAGACGATAGTCGACGTGAAATACTGAGTTTAGCGGAGTTGTCACTTTAATGAATGAAAGTTCATGAGGTGGTAGCTCTGTTTTTGTTGTTTTAATGACTAATTCCAAGAAAAGGATAAGCCCTTTTTCATGGCTTGAAAGTTCATTCTTGACGCAAACTCAGGGGGAAGTCGCTGGGGTGTCCCCCGGCTCACCCTTTCGAGAGATATTTACGGCCAGATTGGTAGAAAAAGCATGTTTTGGCCGTAAAACCAGGGGGAAGTCGCTGGGTTCGAGAGATATTTACGGCCAGATTGGCAGAAAAAGCATGTTTTGGCCGTAAAATCAGGGGGAAGTCGCTGGGTTCGAGAGAAATTTACGGCCAGATTGGGTAAAAAAGCATGTTTTGGCCGTAAAATCAGGGGGAAGTCGCTGGGTTCGAGAGATATTTACG
>JALEKC010000102.1 GCA_022769325.1 Eubacterium sp.
ATATCCGTCTTTGGTCTCAAATTCTGTCTGCATCCGATGGTAGCGTTCCAAAAGGGCAGTTAATTCATCGCCGGAAGCAGTCTGCATCGTCTCTTCCAGGGCACGAATCTCACGTTCCAAAGAAACGATGTCTTTTTTTACTTCCCACAATTCATCATAGATGCTTTTTTCAGAATGATATCCCTGCTGTTGTGGAAGATATCCCACAGAAGTGTCTTTTGCCAGGATGACATCGCCGCTATCCGCCGAGAGGTCGCCGACGATAATTCGCAGTAAGGTGGTCTTTCCGGTGCCATTTACACCAACAAGTGCCACACATTCCTGTTCATTGATATGGAAAGAAACGTCCGAAAAGAGCATTTCGTCATTAAACTTTTTTTCGATATGGTTACAAGCTAATATCATAACATTCTCCAATCTATATGTATGCTAAGGCTTACGATTCACATTGGGTGGCTGTGAATAGTAACAGTATAGCATAAAAAGATATTTTTTACATCTTTTTTTATAAAAGAAAATGTAGTATAATGAATCTGGAAATATGATATAACGGAGGTTGGTACGTTGGAAGAAAAGAAAATATCATCAGCGGTTATCAAACGTCTTCCAAGATATTATCGGTATCTCAGCGAATTGCTGGAAAAAGGTATCGATCGGATTTCATCTCATGAATTGAGCAAAAAAATGAATGTAACAGCGTCGCAGATTCGTCAGGATTTCAATAATTTTGGGGGATTCGGACAACAGGGATATGGATACAATGTGAGTTTTTTGCATGATGAGATAGGCAAAATACTTGGACTGGAACATAATTATAATGTGATTATCGTGGGAGCCGGAAATCTGGGCCAGGCCCTGGCAAATTACGGAGGATTTACCAAACGGGGATTTCAAATGGCGGCGATTTTTGATATTAATCCGGAAAAAATCGGGAAAACCATCAATGGTATTCCGGTATATTCCATTGATGAAATCGAGACATTTATACAAAAGCATTCGGTTGACATTGCGGCCTTGACGCTGCCCAAAGACCAGGCTTCCAAGATTGCAGGTTATCTGGCAGAGGTGGGGGTGGAGGCATTTTGGAACTTTGCTTCCACAGATTTGAAAGTTCCTTCTCATGTTGTAGTAGAAAATGTACATCTGGCAGAGAGTCTGATGCGACTTTCGTACCGTTTGTCAGAAAAGGATAAGTAAAAGGAAAGGGGCGGTTACATGGCTAGGGAAAATAAAGAACAATTGCCATTGCGCCAACTGGTTCATGGAAAGAAACTGCCGATTCTTGTTTTGGACCAGCGATGGCATAAATTATTTCCGGGTGGAAAAAAGCCGGGTGAGGTTATGGCATTGGAAAAGAAATGCAATGATTTATTGAAAGAACAGGGAAAACTGGTGAATGAAATCAAGAATTTGCGAAAAGGCAAGAAGAAGTTGATGGATGCCATTGTATCCGGTATGAATGCAGAGGGAAATACACGAAAAAAAGAGAAACAAAAAAAGTTGTTGATTGAGACCAAAGAGAAAATTGAACGGGAAAGCGACCGATTGATGGAAGTTCCTTATGAAATTCGGAAAGCCAACGAAGAACTTTTGGTTGTTTCCATTACCTATTGTTATGACAAACTTAAAGAACGGGAGCAGTTTTTACAGGAATTGACCCAGGATATAGAAAAACAGCGGCAGGAAATCAAACAAAAGGTGGCGGACAAGGTAGAATTAGAAGAGAGTGTAGAGCAGACGTATGGATTGATGCATGCTCTTCTCGGTCGTGAAGTGATGAATGTATTTGATCAATATAAATAGCAGGAAAAGAGGTTCTTATGATTCTTGGAATTGGGATTGATACGGTGGAAATTCACCGGGTGTTGAAAGCATGCGAACGAAATGGTCGATTTGTGGAAAAAACCTATACAAAGAAAGAACGAGAACAATTTGAAGGACACCAGGTAAGGAAGGCTTCGAATTTTGCCGCCAAGGAGGCGGTGGCAAAAGCTTTTCGTACCGGCTTTTATCAATGCAATCCCGGAGAAATCGAGGTCCTTCGGGGAGAGTTGGAGGAACCCTATGTCCGATTGTATGGAAAAGCAAAACAATTGGCAAAAAGTATGGGAATTCGGCAAATGCATATTAGTATTACCAATACAAAGACAGATGCAACTGCCTTCGTAATTGCAACGGATGAAACAGAGGCCACATTGCAGCCTTTGTTCGAAGAAGAATGACAGGAGGAGGGGAAATGCAATATTTATTTACAGCAAAACAAGCGAAACAATTGGATGAGCATGCCATTGGAAAAATTGGTTTTCCGGGAACGGTTTTGATGGAAAAGGCCGCCATGCTTCTTTCTTCTGTTCTGACGGAATATGTCCGAAAAGAAGAAGGAATTTTATTTGTATGTGGTTGTGGAAATAACGGAGGAGACGCTGTGGCAGCAGCCCGGATATTGCATCAGCAGGGATATCGTACCGCCATTTTGCTGGTGGGAGAGACCACAAGGATGTCTGCCGATTTGGAACTTCAACTTCGATTGGCAGCTGCCTGCGATGTGGAAGCGGTTACGGCAGAAGCCATAGACTCTCCGGAGTATTCTGTCTTGGTAGATGGTTTGTTTGGCGTGGAACTGAACCGTCCGGTGGAAGGAATTTACAAAATGATGATTGAGGAGATGAATCGGTCACGCAAAAAAATTGTTGCGATTGATATCCCTTCGGGGATTCATGGAGATACCGGGAAAGTGTTGGGGACAGCAGTGAAAGCCTGGATTACCGTTACCTTTGGCGTCAATAAGCTGGGACTGGTTTTGTATCCCGGATGTGAATATGCCGGAAACGTCATAGTGGGAGATATCGGCTATCCAATGTGTAGCTATGAAGCCATTGAAAATCCGGCTTATTATTATGATGATACGGATCTTGAAAGTTGTTTTCCCCCTCGTCGGCCGGATGGCCACAAAGGCACTTTTGGTCATGTACTTGTTATTGGTGGAAGTGAAACGATGTGCGGAGCTGCTGTGCTTGCCGGAATGACGGCATATCGTATGGGAGCCGGGTTGGTAAAAATTCTTTCCCGGGAAGATAATCGACAGACCATATTGTCCATGATTCCGGAAGCCCTCTTTGATACTTATGATTCCAGGGAAAATCTGGAAAATGGACTAGAATTTGCCGATGTTATAATACTTGGACCGGGACTGGGGAAAACTGACAAAGCTCGGGAAATCGTTGAATTTGTTCTGCAACAGACCCAAAAACCGGTAATATTGGACGGAGATGGAATCACCCTTTCTACCAGGAAACAGTTGAAGGAAGTGTCAGCACAATGGATTATTACACCGCATCCCAAGGAATTTTCCCATATTTCCGAGAAAAATATTTCGGAAATCAAGGATGATTTGCTGACCAGTGTCAAGTCTTTTGCCCGGGAGACCGGGGGCGTGGTGGTTGGAAAGGATGCCAGGACATGCGTCAGCGATGGAGTCAGCTGTTATGTCAATGTTTCCGGAAATAGTGGCATGGCCACCGGAGGCAGTGGAGATGTGCTGGCAGGAGCTATCGGGGGGCTTGTGGCCCAGGGCATGCCATGCTTTGAAGCCGCTAAAGCGGCGGTTTACCTTCACGGAGTGGCAGGAGACAGATACAAAGAGAAATATGGTGAACAGGGTTTGATGGCAAGAGATTTGATTCATTATTTGGGAGAGGTTCACCGGAATGGAGATTGGAATGGAAGAAATGGAACAGGAAATGAAAAAAATATATGACAGAACCTATGTAGAGATTGATTTAAATGCCATTCGACATAATATTCGCTGTGAGCGTGAAAAAGTTGGCTCGGATGTAAAAATCATGGCAATTGTAAAAGCAAATGCCTATGGTCACGGAGATATTGAAGTGGCAGAGGCATTGGACGATCTAGTAGATGCGTTTGGTGTAGCCATTATCGAGGAAGCATTAAAACTTCGAAAAGCCGGTGTGACAAAGATGATATTGATTTTGGGTCATACCGGGGAAGTCTGGTATGAAGATTTGATAAAAAATGACATTTCACAGGCAGTTTACAATTATGAGATGGCGAAAGCCCTGAGCGATAAAGCAGTAGAATTTGGTAAAAAAGCAAAAATTCATATCAAAGTCGATACAGGAATGAGCCGAATTGGGTTTCTGCCGGTGAAAGATAATATCGAAGTTATTTATGCTATTTCTAATTTGCCGGGAATTGAGATAGAAGGGATTTTTACCCATTTTGCAAGAGCAGATGAAACGTCTACGGAATGGGTGAAAGAACCTTTTGAAAAGTTTCAGATATTCCGACAGGAATTGGAAAAGAGAGGAGTGGAGATTCCTCTTTCCCACGTGGCAAACAGTGCTTCTATATTGCGCCTGCCGAAGACCTATCTGGATATGGTTCGTTCCGGAATAACCACCTATGGTTTGTTTCCTTCTTCTGAAATGCCACAGGAGGTAGCCCTGCAGCCGGCTCTTTCCTGGAAAACGGAAGTGGTTCATGTAAAAACCATTCATGCAGGAACCAGTGTCAGCTACGGAGGTACTTTTACAGCCACGAAGGATACCATCATTGCTACTGTGCCGGTGGGATATGCCGATGGTGTAAAACGAGATATGTCTGGAAAGGGAAGAGTTCTTGTGAGAGGATGCTATGCCCCTATCGTTGGAAGAATCTGTATGGATCAGTTTATGATTGATGTGACGGAGATTCCGGGGGTAGTTCCGGGAGATGAAGTGACTCTAATCGGAAAAGATGGTTCTTTGCAAATTTCAGTGGAAGAAGTGGCAGAACTGGCTCATTCTTTCTCTTATGAATACATTTGCAGCATTACGGAACGTGTTCCGAGAAAATATATTTAATCTTATGACGTACCTATGGTATAAACTCACGTATATTGGTAATAATAGGATAGAAAAGAAAAATCCTGTATTACATAGGGAAATAAAAACGAGGGGTATGTACCATGGTGGTTAAACGAGGCGACATTTATTATGCAGACTTAAGACCGGTTGTGGGCTCCGAACAAGGTGGCGTACGACCGGTTTTAATTATTCAAAATGATATGGGAAATCGATATAGTCCCACAGTGATATGTGCGGCAATTACATCCAGAATGAATAAAGCTAAACTTCCGACGCATATTGCATTGGATTCTGATAGTTATGGAATTGTAAAAGATTCTGTTATTTTGTTAGAACAGGTCAGAACCATAGATAAATCCCGCTTGCGGGAAAAAGTGTGCCATTTGGATGAAAAAGTGATGAAACAGATTAACCAGGGACTGGAGGTTAGTCTGGCTCTTCATACATAAGAAAAAAGGGGGCTTTTACTAAAAACAAAAAACACCTCTGGGAGGAGGTGTTTTTTGTGGTACCATAAGGTACCTAAGCGTATAATAGGGTGGGAGTAGAAAGTTTATACTTTCCGAGTATTAAGATACTAAAGGTTTGTGTCAAAAATGTGTCAAAATATATTTTTTTTGCAAAAAAGAAAAAAAGTTTTTTTGCTTTTTCAAAAATTGTTATTGCATTGAAAGGGTCCTTGTTGGTATACTGTTATTTAGATAAGATAGAAAAATATGTTGGAGGATTTGGAGGATACCAATGAAGATTGGATTAGTACGACATTTTAAAGTGGACTGCCCCCATAAAGTCATGATGACTTCAAAAGAATTTCGGGAGTGGTCTGAAAAATATGAACATGCCAGAATTTTAAAAAAGAAAGTAAATATGTCAGGAATCCATTGGGATGTCTGTTATTGCAGTGATTTGGAGCGGGCAGTGGAGACGGCAAAAGAGGTTTACAGTGGAAACATCTATGTAGACAAGTTGCTTCGGGAAGTGGACAATGCACCATTTATTCATACGGATCATTTAAAACTGCCTTTTCCTATTTGGCATTTTTGTGGACGGCTTGCCTGGTTTTTTAAATCGAAAAGTCAGCCGGAGGATATCAAAGGAACCAGACGGCGAGTGCGTAAATTTTTTCGTCAGATTGACTGGTCCAAGGATAATATTTTGATTGTATCCCATGGCTTTTTGATATTTAATTTTATCTATGAATTGTTCCGCCTTGGTTTTATGGGAAAAGAAGTACGCCGTGTGAAAAATGGTATCTTATATTTATATGAAATCCCGGATTATAAGCGGCCTTTTCAATATCATCCGAAAAAGAAAAAAGCGGAGGAAGAAGAGGAATGAAAATAACGATTCTTTGTGTAGGGAAATGCAAAGAAAAATATATGCAGCAGGCAGTGGCAGAGTATGTGAAACGACTGAGCCGTTATGTGAAAATGCAAATCATCGAAGTTCCGGACGAAAAAACACCGGAGGGGGCCTCGACGAGACAGGAAGAACAGATCAAGGAAAAAGAAGGAAAACGTCTGCTGGAAAAGATACGGTCGGAGGATGAAGTGGTTGTGTTGGCAATTGAAGGAGAGCAAATGAAGTCAGAAGAGTTTGCCCACCAGATAAACCAATATGGAATTAGTGGTAAAGGAAATGTAGTATTTGTGATTGGCGGCTCTTTGGGCCTTTCCCACGAGGTGATGAAACGGGCCAATCAAAAATTGAGTTTTTCTAAAATGACATTTCCCCATCAATTGATGCGGGTAATTCTGCTGGAACAGATTTACCGAGCATATCGTATTATAAAAAAAGAACCATATCATAAATAGGTAGAAAGAAGGAAAAAAATGCCACTATCATATTTTACAGATAAACTGCCTGTGGTGGCAGATGGGGCGATTCATATTCTGATTGCACTGGTGTTGTTTGCTATCGGGAAGAGAGTTGTCAAAATTCTATTAAAAATATTGAAAGCTTCTTTTGAGAGGAGTAGCATGGAGGAAGGGGTAGCACACTTTTTGCTATCCATCATTAAGTTTTCTCTGTATGCCATACTGCTTTTGATATTATGTCAATTTCTCGGTTTTGCAACCAGTTCCATCATTGCTTTGCTTGGCTCGGCAGGACTGGCAGTGGGGCTTGCGTTGCAGGGGAGTCTGGCAAATTTTGCGGGCGGTGTGCTGATTTTGATAATGAAGCCCTTTGTGGTGGGAGATTATATTATTGTAGGAGATTTGGAAGGAACGGTTATCGGGATTGATATTGTTTATACCAAATTACAGATGATTGACAATAAAACGGTGGTATTGCCCAATGGAAAATTGGCAGATTCCAATATAATCAATGTGACAGGTCAGGAAAAGCGTCGTATTGATTTGGAAATAGGTGTCTCTTACGAGGCGGATTTAAAGCAGGTACGCAATGTGTTGCAAAAAATCATTGCGGAACAAGAGGAAATACTTTCGGAGGAACCGGTGGACGTGGTTGTAGGAGCCCTAGGCAGCAGTTCCGTGGATATGGCGGTGCACGTCTGGGTGAAAAAAGAGGATTATTGGACTGTCCGCTGGCGTATGCTGGAACAGATAAAAGTAGCCTTTGACGAAGAGGGAATCGTAATTCCATTCAATCAATTGGATGTAACACTGAAACAGGAAAGTGAAAAAGAATAAAAAATTTTTTATGAAAAGGAGAATAAAAATGAGAGGACCCAAAGCACCTAAGGACCCAACTAAAAAAAGACCTTGTTTGTACTTGATGTTAGATAAGGATATCGCCGGACTGCCGGGAAGAGATGGCAGTTGTCGGGATACCAATTATATGGAGGGAAGACTGGTTAATCAGGTAAAAGGAATTTGTGGCGATGTGGAGGAAGAGATTCTTAAACTCCTGGAGTCCTTTGAAGGAGTTCGGAAATTGGTACATAGTGTGGGAATTAGTATAACCGCACATGAAGAGAGTCAAAAAAGCAGTTTTGTCGATTTTACCATGAATTGCTATGGGAAAGTGGATAAATATGTGACAGGAAGTAATATTTGTGCAAAATGCCCATGTAATGGAGAAGAAGTTACCATTCTTCTTTCCGATGTGCCGGAAAATGAGCAGGATGATATTATCGGGGAGTTTGACTTTGATTTTCCACAGGAGTGTAAGAGTGCCAGTGTAACTCTTAAATTCTATTTAAATGATGGATATCAGGTTCCGGAGATTGAGGTAGATCCTCCGATTGATTTTGATTCAAAAGAATATCAGGAGATGATTGAACGCTCCCTTTTGAATCTGGGAAATATAAAGCGCCTGAAAACAGCCATTGAAAAGGCAGAACGTGGGGAAGATGTGACCATTGCTTATATTGGTGGTTCCATTACTCAGGGAGCCGGTGCGAAGCCGATTGCAAGTAAATCCTATGCTTATTTGTCTTACCGGGGCTTTTGTGAAAAATTTACACCGGATGATGGCGCCCATGTGACATTTGTGAAAGCAGGAGTGGGGGGGACTCCTTCGGAATTAGGTATGATTCGATACGAAAAAGAAGTGACAGAATATGGTAAAATCAAACCGGATATTGTGATTGTGGAATTTGCAGTAAATGATGAAGGAGATGAGACCGAGGGAGTTTGCTTCGAAAGTCTTGTGCGCAAAATTGCCAAGGCGGATTATAAACCGGCAGTAATTATTAATTTTGCCGTCTTTATGAGTGAATGGAATCTGGAGGATCGCTTGGTCCCTATTGGAAACCATTATGATTTGCCTATGGTGAGCGTGAAAGCAGCAGTGGTTCCACAATTTTCGGGAAATACCGTCGTTACAAAGAGACAATATTTTTATGATATTTTTCATCCGACCAACGACGGACATCGTATCATGGCAGATTGTCTGATTTCTTTATTTGAACAGGCAAAGAAAGCTGAGATGCCGGAAAAAGACAGTGATTTTTCAGTGGAGCCGGTGAAGGGGGCAGAGTTTGAAGATGTTATTTTAGTAGATGCCTCCAATGTGGAACAGTATGGAAAAGTGACCCATCGTGGATTTGATCATAAGGATACGGAAATTCAATACGTAGAGCGTAATTTAAGCAGCGAGCCATCTCCGGTATTGGAAAATGGATGGGCCAAGGCTTATGATACCAAAGACGCAGAGTTTGTATTGGAGATAAAGGCAAGAAATATTGTGCTGGTATCAAAAGATTCCGGGACTCCACGGTTTGGAAAAGCCGATATTTATGTCGATGATAAATTGGTCCTGACGGCGGATCCCCTCGTGAATGGATGGAATCATTGCAATCCTCAAATTATTTTGAATGATAAAGAGACCGCAGAACATGTAGTAAAGATTGTGATGCATCCGGGGGAGGAAGAAAAAGCATTTACGATTCTTGGTTTTGGAGTAACCTTATAGCAAGGTCAAATGCCTTATGAACGTCATTTGACTTATTTGCCCTGGCAGATGCCTACGAATTGCTCCGTTGCTTCGCAACTTTCGCAATTCTACAAACATTCGAAATTCGCTGATTTACTGCGTAAATCGCTTCTTTCTCATGTTTGGCGGGTCCCAAGGTCAAATGCTAAAGGAAACGCCCCCGAATATGCATTCGGCGGCAAGTCGTCGGCACAAGAGATACAAGAACTACGTTCTTGTGAGTGCCTCCTCAAGCATGAACGTCATTTGACTTTGGGACCCTGGCATCAAGATACATTTTACATGGATTTTACATGGACTTCTAACTTGTTTTACAAAACAATGCTAAGGTAATACAAGGAAAAGGAGATGAGAGAAATGGCTTTAATCTATGTGGTAGAGGATGATTTAAATATTCAGGAAATTGAAATGTTTGCTCTTAAGAACAGTGGATACCGGGTGGAAGGATTTGATAATGCCAAGGAGTTCTTTTCTAAATTGACGGAAAAGACCCCGGATTTGATTCTTCTTGACGTGATGCTTCCGGATTTAGATGGATTATCCATATTGAAAAAAGTTCGGACACTTCCGGATACAAAAAAAACGCCGGTGATTTTTGTTTCGGCAAAAACATCGGAAATGGATAAGGTAAAAGGACTGGATTTGGGAGCAGATGATTATCTGGCAAAACCTTTTGGGGTTATGGAACTGATATCACGAGTCAAGGCATTACTTCGGCGAAGCAATGCGGAAATGGAAGAAAAGAGTCTGACACTTGGTAACATTCACATTGACAGTGAAAAACATTGTGTCCATGTGGGGACTGAACTTTGTGAATTGACATATAAAGAATATGAACTATTGAAAATGATGATGCAAAATGTGGGCATTGTGCTGACCCGTGACCGCATTATGGACCGCGTATGGGGCACGGATTACGAAGGGGAATCGCGAACCCTTGATATGCACATTAAGACTCTTCGGAAAAAACTTGGCGAAGAAGGATCGCGCATTAAGACCGTTCGGAATGTGGGGTATGTTCTCGAATGAAGAAAAAATTGAATCATACTTTTCTTCTGGTAGCAGCCATTACGATAGGCATGACAGTTTTGCTCTTTAGTTTTGTGTTTTATCAGCTGCTTTGCGAAGAAGTAAATGCCAGTCTTCGAAATGATGCCATTATTTTAGAAAGTGCATTGGAAGACACCGATGGAAAATGGGAAACCGTCAACAGTATGAAGTTTGATAATCTTCGTGTGACGATTGTAAATCAGGAAGGTACTGTGGTGTATGATAATTTTGCCAATGCCGGTAAGATGGATAATCACAAAGATCGACCAGAGATTGATGAAGCCTTGGAAAAAGGAGAAGGAAGTTCCATTCGACATTCCGATACCCTGGCAAAAAATTCATTTTATTATGCCCTGCGAAGGCCCGATGGGACGGTGCTGCGAGTGGGGAAAGAGTCCGATAGTCTCTATAGTATTTTATTGGATATCCTGCCGGAAATCATTGCCATTATTGTGTTGGTTTTTGTCATAAGCTGGATTCTCACTTTGATTTTTGCTCAAAGTATCATTAAACCGATTCAGCAGATGGCAGAGGATCTGGATTCCGTTGAGGAAGAAAAAGGATATAAAGAATTGGTTCCCTTTATTCGGCACATCAAAGAGCAGCATGCGGATATTATCAAAAATGCCAAAATGCGTCAGGTGTTTACGGCCAATGTGTCTCATGAATTAAAGACTCCGCTGACATCCATATCCGGGTATGCAGAATTAATTGAAAATGGTATGGCTACGGATGCAGATGTGCAGCGGTTTGCCAAAGAAATTCATCGAAATTCGAAAAGGTTATTGACCCTGATTAATGATACCATCCGTCTGGCGGAGCTGGATGTGACGGAAAAAACCATTGAATTTGAGGATGTGGACTTGTATGAACTGGCAGAAAGCTGTGTCAGCATGCTTCAGGTCAATGCGGAAAAACACGGCGTTTACATTACTCTTTTTGGTAATACGACACATATATATGCCAATAAGGGAATGATGGAAGAATTACTCTACAATTTGTGTGACAATGCCATTCGTTATAATAAAGAGGGTGGCAATGTGAATGTGATTATAAAAGAAGAGGATGATTCGGTAGAATTGCAGGTAAAAGATACGGGAATTGGTATCCCGCAAAAGAGTCTGGAACGTGTTTTTGAGCGATTTTACCGCGTGGACAAAAGTCGTTCCAAGCAAACCGGTGGCACGGGACTTGGTCTTGCCATCGTCAAACATATTGTGGCAAAGCACAATGCTAGGATAGAATTGCAGAGTGAATTGGGAAAAGGTACGACAATTACGGTCATATTTCCAAAAAATACTTTACAAGAATAGATTTTCATATTATAATTTCTATTAGTGTCATTTTATCAACAAAATGGCACTATTGTTTTGTAGCACAAGCTGATTGAAACTAAAAAGAAAGAGGGAACTAACCATGAGTGAGCTAACAGAATTTCGTTGGCATGGAAGAGGCGGACAGGGTGCAAAGACTGCGGCACTTCTTCTTGCTGATGTCGCATTTAAGACAGGAAAACATGTGCAGGGATTTCCGGAATATGGTCCGGAACGAATGGGAGCACCAATTACAGCCTACGATCGTATCAGTGATGATGTGATTCGCGTCCATTCCAATATTTATGATCCGGATTATGTGGTTGTTGTGGATGAAACCCTGCTGCATGCGGTTCATGTTACGGATGGACTGAAGGAAGAAGGGGCGATTTTGGTCAATACATCAAAATCAAGTGATGAAATCCGTCCATTGCTCAATGGATATAAAGGACGGGTTTTTACCATTGATGCAAGAGATGTCTGTATGAAAACACTGGGAAAATATTTTCCAAACACCCCAATGTTAGCTGCCATTGTAAAGATTTCTAAAATCATGGAAGAAGAGAAATTTATCAGTGAGATGGAGACTTCCTTGAGCCATAAATTTGCAAAGAAGCCGGAAGTGCTGGAAGGAAATATGAAAGCTCTTCGTCTGGCAATGCAGGAGGTACGTGGAGATGAGTGAGATGAAATATGCAAAGGATATTAATGAGAATTCAGCCTGGCAGGATCTTACACCGGGGTTACAAATCTATGAATCCGCTACTTCAAAGGATTTTGAAACAGGAGAATGGAGAGTAAATACCCCGGTATTTGATGCAGTAAAATGTAAACAGTGTTTGTTATGTGTACCATATTGCCCGGACAGTGCAATTCCGGTTTCCGGAGGCGAACGAGGGGAATTTGATTTGATGCATTGCAAAGGATGTGGTATTTGTGTAAAAGCATGTCCTTTTGATGCCATTACGATGAAGGAGGGCAAATAAAATGGTAAATAGTATATTGGAACGTATGTCTGGAAATGAAGCAGTTGCACATGCGATTAAGCAGGTGGAGCCGGATGTAATGCCGGCATTTCCGATTACACCTTCTACGGAATTGCCTCAATTTGTATCCAATTTCATTGCCAATGGTGAAATTGCAACAGAATTTATACCGGTTGAAAGTGAACACAGTTCCATGAGTGCTGCCATAGGAGCATCGGCAGCGGGAGCTCGTGCCTTGACAGCAACTTCTTCCTGTGGATTGGCATTGATGTGGGAAGTACTTTATGTAGCCGCTTCCAATCGACTTCCTCTTTGTATGGCAGTTGTCAACCGTGCTTTGTCCGGACCACTTAATATCAATAGTGAGCACTCCGATAGTATGGGAGCGAGAGATTCCGGATGGATTCAGATTTATGCGGAAAATAATCAGGAAGCCTATGACAATTTCATTCAGGCATATCGTATCTCCGAGCATAAAGATGTCATGCTTCCGATTATGATTTGTCAGGATGGTTTTATTACCAGCCATGCCGTTGAAAATATTACATTGATGGAAACCAAGGATGTCAAAGAGTTTGTTGGTACATATGAGCCGGAGCATTTTCTTTTGAATCCGGAGGAACCAATGGCAATTGGGCCTTACGCAGTATCCAATTATTGTATGGAAGCAAAACGTGCCCAGGCACAGGCGATGATGAATGCCAAACAGGTCATCATTGATGTGGCAGATGAATTTCGTGAACTCACCGGACGTGGCTTCGGTTTGTTTGAAGAATATTGCCTTGAGGATGCGGAGTATGCCATTGTGGCAATTGGTTCTGCATGCGGTACCGTAAAAGATGCTGTGGATTGTATGCGAAAAGAAGGAAAAAAAGTAGGTTTATTAAAAGTTCGTGTGTTCCGTCCTTTCCCGGCAGAAGAAATGGCTGAAGCTTTGAAAACATGTAAAGCCGTGGGAATATTTGACCGATGTGAGAGCTATAGTGCCAATGGAGGTCCTTTGGGGTCAGAATTGATGGCAGCTATGTATCGGAATAAAAATACGGCAGAGACTGTAAATTATATATATGGTTTATCCGGACGTGATTTAACAGTAGATCAGGTAGAAGCAACATTTGAAGAATTGATGAAGGTGGCAGAAGAGGGAACATCCGGAAATGCTTACCGATATATCGGACTTCGGGATAAGATGGAGGATTGATGAGATGGAAGCAAAATTTGATTTTAAAGAAATACAGGAAAGAGAAGAACGTCTGGCACCGGGACATCGTATGTGTGCCGGATGTGGTGGAACCATTGCCGTAAGAAATGTATTGAAAGCACTTCATCCCGGAGATAAAGCAGTTATCGGAAATGCCACAGGATGTCTGGAAGTATCAACTTTTATGTATCCTTATACAGCTTATGAGGATAGTTATATCCACAATGCTTTTGAAAATGCCGGTGCCACCTTGAGTGGTGTGGAAACGGCTTACCGCTTTATGAAGAAAAAGGGAAAATTAAAAGAAGATTACAAATTTATCACCTTTGGTGGTGATGGTGGTACTTATGACATCGGTTTTCAGTCTTTGTCAGGTGCCATGGAACGTGGTCATGACATGGTTTATGTCTGCTATGACAATGGTGCTTACATGAATACCGGAATTCAGCGTTCTTCTGCAACCCCGATGTATGCGGATACTACCACTACACCCGCTGGAAAAGAGTCTCAGGGAAAACCACAGACCCGAAAAGATTTGGCAGCGATTTTGGCTGCTCACAATATTCCTTATGTTGGTCAGACTACTTTTATCGGAAATATGAAAGACTTATATACCAAATCCGAACGTGCGATTTATACAGAAGGGCCGGCATTTTTAAATGTTATGGCACCGTGTCCGCGAGGATGGCGTTATGAGGCAGCAGATATTATGGATATCTGTAAATCCGCAGTGGAGACCTGCTATTGGCCATTATTTGAAGTGATTGATGGAAAATGGATTTTGAATTATGAGCCGAAAAAGAAACTTCCAATTGAAGATTTCCTGAAACGCCAAGGAAGATTTAAACATTTATTTAAACCGGGAAATGAAGATTTGATTGTGGCTTTCCAAGCTGAAGTTGACCGCCGTTGGGACGAACTTTTGGAACGTTGTCATGCATAATCAAAGTTGAGTGACAAAAAAAGAGAGTGTGGATGAGATGGATAATCAAGACATACAAACCTACTTTTTGGAAAATGTTTCGATGTTTCAAAAAATATGTGACCGTATCAAATTTGCGGACATATCTCGTAGTGAATTTGCTATGGTGCATATGATTCATTGCAAACAAAATGAGGCTGCTTCATTAACTTTGAGTGATTTGGCAGGCTTTTTGGGAATCTCATCCCCTGCCGTTTCTCGCATGATAAAAACCTTGGAAGATAAAGGTTATGTTTTTCGTAGGGTGAGCGAAAAAGATCGCCGTATCAGTTTTGTTTCCCTGACAGAAAAAGGTGAAGAGGTCCATGGGGAGTGTGCAGAAAAAATGCAGCAATGGGGTGAGCAAACTATGAATGCCATGGGTCGGGAAAATATAATACAATTGTTATCCCTTCTTTCTCTCTTTTTCCAGACTTTTGAAGAGGTACTGGATTCCGATGGAAAAACGGCGATATCTGTTATCTTGCAAAAAAGGCAGCAGGGGAATATACCCAGAGGTGGAAAATCTTCAAATGGAGAAACAACAACAGAATCGAGATAATGATGAAAGAATAATAGGCTGTCTGTACTGACAATGAATAGTTCAGTTACAGGCAGCCTTTTTTTAGTGACTTGATACTATTTCAAATTGAGCTCGTTACAAGGAATGTATTCGATGTAATCAAAAGTAGCGAATGTATCGCTTTCCTTTCCATTGGAAGTAGCATATATTCCCATGGTATTGCCGACAAATCCACCGGCAACGTCTGTGGATAAAATTTGTCCATTCAAATGAGCGATAATCTCAGTAAAATGTGTTCCATCATCCAGAGAATAGAGGAAACGTAAATCTTGTTGTTCTGCCTCCAGACGCAGGACGATATCGGTATATTGAGCATCCAGTGTTTTGGTGCAAAGGGTTATGGTCTCGCCATGTTCTACTTTCAATACGGTGAGCTGGCTCACATTTCCATCGGTTCCTAAAAGACACTGATATTGGAAATTGGAATTTTGGAAAATGGCAATTCCCGCTTGTTCCCCTTTCTTTCCTTCAAAGTGAAGAGCCGATTCCAAAGCGAAGGAACTGTCTTTTTGGCGAAGACAGACATAACTTGGTCTTCCATCCGAAGTCAGCAAATCTTTGCCACAGCGAAGAGAGAGGCTGCCATTCTTGGATAAATCATAATTCTCTTCGATGGGATTTCGTAAGAACATAAAGTGTTTCGGAAGTCCCTTTTCGGCAATGTGATCAAAATCTTCCCGGAAAGCTTCTTTTTTGGCAAAGAAAGTTGGGAGGTTTGGTGCGTTTACCCGATCTTCAACGATTCCTTTTCCTGGATTGATAATGGGCCAGCCGTTTTCCCAGGTCATAGGAGTCAAAAAGGTTTCACGGCCTAAATTGCGGTGATATCCGTCTCCGTATGGACGGGAGGCAAGAAGAACCATCCACCATTCGCCATTTTGAGTTTCTACGATATCCGGGTGTCCCACGTTGACAATCGGATAGGAACTGCCTATGTGACGATGCGTCATAATTGGGTTGTATGGACAGCCCTGAAATGGCTCAAAAAGACTTTTGCTGCGAGCAATGGAAATGGCATGATGATGACCGGTACCGGCTTCGGAGATCATCAAATAATAGTAGCCATCTTTCTTATAAATATGAGGGCCTTCCGGCCATTCTACATTACGAAGGGCACCATGCCAGGCAGGATAACTGTCTCCCACCAGTTTCATGGTATTTAGATCTAATTCCTGGATATATATTTCGTTGTCGCCAAAATAGCGGGAACCTTCTCGACGGGGCTGTGTGCCACAATAATAACATTTGCCATCCTCATCAAAAAACAATGAGGGGTCAATGCCGGAAGAACCCAGAGGATAAGGGTCAGACCATGGTCCGGCGGGATCTTTGGCGGTGACAATAAAATTGCCCAGTGGGTTACTTACATGTGTTGTAATCATATAGAAGATACCGTCATGATAGCGGAGCGTCGGAGCAAAGATACCTTCACTGACACCGGAATTTCCGAGAGGCAACTGACTCTCTCGTTCCAGAATATTTCCAATTTGTTCCCAATGAATTAAATCTTTGCTGTGAAAGATGGGAACACCAGGGAAATAAGCGAATGTGGATGTTACTAGATAGTAGTCATCTCCAACCCGGCAAATGGATGGATCGGGATAGAATCCCGGAAGAATCGGATTGGAATATGTCACATTTTTGTTCATATTTTATCTCCTTATATTGTCTAAATTTTAGTGAAAAGCTACAAAATCATTGTAATATAGGAAAGAAATAAAGTAAATAGAAAACATAAAATTATCAAAAACCGTTCAAAATTTAGTAAAAATTCATAAAAAAAATGTTTAAAACTATAGACATGTCACAAAAATGATGATATACTTAAATACAAACTGTATGCAAAATATACAAAGAATTCAAAAATGCGTTTCGCTGCCGCAGTTTTTTTTGTGCGAAACGCATAAAAAAGAGAAAGGGCGAAAGGAGATTGCAACAGCCATGTCAAAGTTGATGAAGAAAAAAGGCTTGGTTAAGTTTCTGGTGTTTGTATTAATACTCGTAGCTATCATAGTATTTTTCAAAATCAAAGGAGCTTCTTCAAGCGACAACTCCGACAAGTATAAGGGCGTGGATCTGACTGCATCCAATGACTCATATGGACGTGAAGACACATATGCAAAATATGTATCAGAGCACGAAGATACGAGACCGGCGGGTGAAGAGAACAGCTATGATCTGAATGTGTTAAAATATTCAGACAGCCAAGGTGTTTCTACACGAACAGATGTGGGTCCTTCCGACGACAAGTCGACGGCATTGCAGATTCCGGAGAAAGGTTATGCACAATTTGAGTTTGATGTGAAAACCGCCGGCTATTACAATGTTTACGTCGAGTATTATCCTACAACAGATGAGGATGACCGAGGAATTGATATTGAATCCGAGATTCAGATCAATGGTCAGATTCCATTTAGTGGAGCAGATGCGATTGCATTCGGCCGTGTTTACACAGATGCCGGAGAAGTGACGCAAGACAACCAGGGGAATGAAATCCGTGCCAAACAGGTACAGGATGAAAAACGTGGTTGGATTTCCACTTATTTTGAAGATTCTACCGGATATGAAGCTGAACCGCTTTGTTTCTATTTTAATGCTGGTAAGAATACAATCAAGTTGACGGGTGTCAATGAAAAATTTGTAATCCGTAAATTGGTTGTAAAGAACAAAGAAGTTACTCCTACATATGAAGAGTATAGTAAAAAGAATGCCAATGCTACCAACAATACGCAGCAGGGGTACATTCAAAAAATCCAGGGTGAAACGGCAGTGCGTCGTTCTTCTCCATCTCTCTATGCTACCTATGACAGAACTTCAAGTGAAACGGAATATGAGAACAAAGACGGTGAGGCAGTGGTTGGAATTACCGATCGTCAGGTTCTTGATATGACCGGTGGTACTCAGTGGAAAGTGCCAAATGATTGGATTGAATGGGATATGGAAGTGCCTGAGGAAGGTGATTATGTCATTGGAATCAAAGGCCGCCAGGGATATACTCGTGGATATATCGCAAACCGTTCCTTGTATATTGACGGTGAAATCCCCTTTGAAGAAGTGAAAGAAATTCAGTTCACATATAGCAATGTATGGCAGATGGTTTGCTTGCAAGATGCCAATGGAAATGCTTACAAGTTCCATTTGACGAAAGGAAAACATACCATTCGTTTGAAAAATACATTGGGTGAACTTGGTGAATACTTATCTGAATTGTCTGATTGTGTATTTAATATGAACCAGATGTATCGTCAGATTCTTGTACTTACAGGTACAGAGCCGGATGAATATCGTGATTACCAGATTGAAAAGGTTTATCCTGAAGTTATCACAGCTATGGATTTTGAATCTAAGAGATTGTATAAACTGGTAGACGAAGTGGTTGCATACACCGGTGAGAAAGGTGGAGAGATTTCTGTAGCACAGACTCTTGCAGCTCAGATGGAGAAGTTTGTGAAACGCCCGGATAAAATTCCTGGTACGCTTGAGAACTTCAAAAATAATATCAGTTCTCTTGGAACATCCATTAACAACTTGAGTGCAGCCGCAATGGATATTGATTATATTGTACTTGCAGATGCCAAGGAAACAGTTCCGGAAGTGAAAGAAACACGTTTTGATAAGATGGCACATGAGTGTAAGCTGTTTGTCAATTCTTTCCGCAGTGATTCTTCTGCTCTTGGTAATGTATACGATTCCGATGATCCGGATGTTCTGGATGTATGGATTACTGCCGGACGTGACCAGAGTACCATTTTGAAAAACATGGTTGACCAGATGTTCACACCGGAAACAGGAATCAAAGTTAATGTCAAACTGATTGATGCGGCAGCTTCTGCCAATACAGCAACCTCTGCCAATGGTGCGGTAAATGCTATGCTCCCGGCGGTTATTTCTGGATTTGGTCCGGATGTTGCTTTGTGTATCTCTCAGACAGAGCCTGTAAACTATGCACTTCGTAGTGCGGTTGTTGATTTGGCACAGTTTGGCAGTGAAGTGGATGAAGTTCTTTCAGAATATTATCCAAGTTCCTATGAATCCTACAAGTTCAACGGTGGCCTTTATGGTTTGCCGGAGACACAGAACTACAATGTATTGTTCTATCGTACAGATATTATGGAAGAATTGGGAATTGATGCGGAAAAAGATGTCAATACATGGGAAGATGTATTGAAAACTCTTCCAATCTTGCAGAAGAACAGTATGTCATTTGCGATTCCTTCTGTGGAACGTAAAATCAACAATGTAACCAACCCTGACCTTGCAAACTATTATGCACAGTTGTATCAGCGTGGTGGTTCATTATATGATGAAGAGGCAATGGAAACTACGATTGCTTCTCCGGAAGGTATTGAGGCATTTGAATTCTATACCAAACTCTTTACCAATTATAAATTGGATAAACAGTTTGACTTTAACAACCGTTTCCGTAGTGGTGAAATGCCAATCGGATGCGCGGATTATAGTAGCTTTAATACGTTGGCAGTATTTGCTCCTGAGATTAAAGGTCTTTGGAACTTTGGTTTGATTCCTGGTATACAGAAAGAAGATGGCAGCATCGACCGTTCTGTTCAGTCTTGGGGTACTGCGTCTATGATGCTTCGTGGTGCAGAAGAGCGTAATAAGAAAGACATTGCTTGGCAGTTTATGAAATGGTGGGCAAGTTCTGAAGTTCAGAGCAATTACGCAAGCGAGTTGGAAGCTGTTATGGGTGCTGCGGCACGTTATGCAACAGCAAACCGCAACACATTTGAAACACTTTCCTGGAGTAGTGAAGAGTCTGCTGCTTTGAAAAAACAGTGGGAATATGCATTTGGTCTTCCGGAAGTGGCTGGTGGTTATTATACATCAAGACATATCACCAATGCGATTCGTAAGGTTATGAATGAAAATGAAGATCCAAGAGAGACACTTCTTGATTATGTCATCACAATCAACGATGAGCTTACAAACAAACGTGAAGAATTTGGTTTGCCAACGAAAGCAAGTAAAAAATAATCAAGAGAGGAGAGTATAGATAGAATGAAGTTTCTTGGAAAGTATATGCAAATTAAGAAACGGGATATCGGGATTGCCTGGAAGAAGGCAAAGATGTCAAAAACCTGTTATCTGTTCTTATTGCCATATTTTATTCTTTTTGTCACGTTCTACGTGTTGCCGGTATGTATGTCTGTATTTTACAGTTTTACTTACTACAACGTGTTGGAACCTGCGAAATTTATAGGCGTTGAAAACTATATTGATTTGCTCCTCAATGATGATGTGTTCCTGATTGCGGTTAAGAATACATTCTTGTTGGCAGCGATTACCGGTCCGCTGGGTTATATCATGGCATTTTTATTTGCCTGGTTTATCAACGAGTTGCCGCGTTTTGTCCGCGCATTTGCCGTTATGGTATTTTATGCGCCGACAATTTCCGGTCAGGCATATTTGATTTGGTCCATCCTCTTTAGTGGAGATGCTTATGGATATGTAAACGGATTTTTGCTTAAATTTGGTATTATTAATGAGCCAGTCCTATGGTTGACGGATACCAAGTACATGATGAACGTAATTATTATTGTAGTACTTTGGATGAGTCTTGGTACTGGATTCCTTTCCTTTGTAGCTGGTCTGCAGGGTATCGATGCTTCGCAGTTTGAGGCTGGTTATGTGGACGGTGTCAAAAACCGTTGGCAGGAATTGTGGTACATTACCCTTCCTAATATGAAACCAATGCTTTTGTTTGGTGCCGTTATGGCGATTACTCAATCCTTTGGTGTTGCCGATGTAACGATGGCACTTTGCGGATATCCAAGTACGGATTATGCGGCCCGTACCGTAGTTACCCACTTGGTTGACTATGGTACCACGCGATTTGAGATGGGTTACGCATCAGCGATTGCAACGGTATTGTTCGTAGTTATGATTTTGTGTAACAAGGCGATTCAAGCCTTGCTTAACAAAGTTGGAACTTGATAGGAGGTATAACAACGATGAAATTAATCAAACTCAAAAGGAGAAAGCCAAATCGATCCATTGGTGGAGACATCGGAATTTACATTATGTTAATTCTGTTTGGTATATTCTTTGTTATGCCCCTTGTGTATACCATTTGTAGTGCGTTTAAACCATTGGATGAGATTTATCTTTATCCACCAAGTTTTTTTGTAAAGAACCCGACATTCAATAACTTCCAGGATATGCTGGTTGTTATGTCAAGTTCTTACGTACCTTTTACAAGATACATTTTCAATACTGTATTTACCACGTTAGTAGGTACAGTAGGACATTTGATCTTCGGATCAATGGCAGCGTATGTGTTGGCTAAATATAATTTTCCGGGAAGCAAGGGATTCTTCAATCTTTGTGTAACCGCGATCATGTTTAATGCGTATGTTCTCCAGATTCCTACCTATTTGATCATGTCAAAACTTGGATGGGTAGATACTTATGCCGCACTGATCGTACCTGCGTTTGCACTTCCTATGGGATTGTTCCTGATGAAGCAGTTCATGGAGCAGATTCCGGATGCGCTGATCGAAGCAGCAAAGATTGACGGTGCGAAAGAAGGAAGAATCTTCCTTCAGATCGTTATGCCAAACGTAAAACCGGCTTGGCTGACAGTTACAATCTTCTCAGTACAGAACCTTTGGAATATGAAAGGACAGATTTATATCTACTCTGAGGAGTTCAAAATGCTTCCCTATGCGCTGCAGCAGATCATGTCTGCCGGTGTTGCCCGTGCGGGTGTAGGTTCCGCGGCAACGATGGTAGTTATGATGGTTCCGATCATCATATTCGTAGCAGCCCAGAGTAACATTTTGGAAACAATGGCTAGTTCAGGTATTAAAGACTGATAAAGGAGGATAAAAATGAAAGTATGTAAGAAAGTAACATCCGTGTTTGCTCTTGTACTGATCTTGTCTCTCCTTATCGGTGTGACAGGAGCCAGTGCTGCGACAAGTTCAGATGGAAATCATTATACATATATTTATGACTGCTGGGGTTATGACCGCGAGTCGCCGGATGCTTATTCCGTAACACGTATCATTACGGGTTCGGATTATGAGTGTGGTAACTTCAAAGAGCCTCAGGGAATGTATGTAAATGGTACGGATCTTT
The DNA here is from genome assembly GCA_022769325.1 of Eubacterium sp. Lineage (GTDB taxonomy): Bacteria > Bacillota > Clostridia > Lachnospirales > Lachnospiraceae > Eubacterium_F. The sequence goes on from JALEKC010000102.1 coordinate 22,459, forward strand.
ACATAGCAGATACAGGAAACAATCGTATCGTAAAAATGTCTTATCTCAATGATACGATCACACAGACAGGTCTTGTGACAGAGTTTAATAACGGAGATAAGAAAGACACTTTGAGTGGACCACAGGATGTCTTCGTAAGTGATGAAGGAGATATGTATATTGCCGACACAGGAAATAAACGTATCGTTCATTTGGACAAAGATAATAATGTCATTAAGATCATTACAAAACCGGATGATGAAACTTTTGACCAGACTACAGACTTCCTTCCACAGAAGTTAGTAGTAGATAGTTCAAAACGTATCTTTACACAGGTACAGAACGTAAATAAAGGTTTTATGGAATTTGCAAGCGACGGATCTTTTACCGGATACGTTGGAGCAAGTAAAGTAACTTATAATATTCTTCAGTATATATGGAAGATGGTTGCAAGTAAAGAGCAGAGAAGCCAGATGGAACTCTTCGTTCCAACAGAGTACAGTAACCTCTGCCTTGATTCCGAGGGATTTATCTATGCAACAATCGGTAAGACCGGTGAAAATGTTGCTCCTCAGAATTCACAGCCAATCCGTAAATTGAATGCCAAAGGAACCGATATCTTGGTTCGTAACGGATACGAAGAGCCTTATGGAGATCTTCGCTGGACCGAGTCCGGAGAAATGAAAGGTGCTTCTAAATTCGTAGACATTGCTTGTTTGGACAACGATGTATATTATGCACTTGATAATACCAGAGGTCGTGTTTTTGCTTATGACTTCCAGGGAAATATGTTGTATGCATTTGGTGGTCATGGATACAAAGCAGGATACTTCATTAATCCAATGGCAATTGAGGATCTTGGCGATACATTGCTCGTTATGGATTCTACATTAGGAACGATCACTCAGTTCACTTTGACAGAATATGGTAAATATATCAATCAGGGATTGAGTGAGTATAAAATTGGTGACTATGATGCTTCTGCTGCTACATGGCAGAAAGTATTAAAACTGAATGGTAACTATGATCAGGCGTACATTGGTATTGGTCGTTCTCTCCTCCGCCAGGAAAGTTATCAGGAAGCCATGGATTACTTTGAATTGAAACTGGATGCAACAAACTATTCCAAAGCATACAAATTGTATCGTAAGGAATGGTTCGAAAACAACATAATGATCATTTTGATTGTTCTTGCAGTATTGATCGTTGTATGCTTCGGCGTTGGATTTGTGAAGAAGGCTAGAAAGGAGGTAGAGAAAGGATGAGTATAAAACAACGTGTTTTCAATAAAGAAAGCTGGAGTGCTTATCTTGGATCACTTCGTTATGCATTACACTGTTGTGTTCGTCCTTTTGACGGCTTTTGGGATTTGACTCATGAAAAGAGAGGATCTGTAGGAGCAGCTAATACAATCGTTATTTTGGTGTTACTTACAAATCTTTTAAAACTCGGTTTTACCAGTTTTATTTTCCAACCAGTCAATTGGAATGAAGTTAACCTTCTTTTAGAGATTATGACATTTTTGCTTCCGTTTGCAGTCTATTGTGTAGCAAACTGGTGTCTGACAACTTTGTTTGAAGGAAAAGGTACATTGAAAGATATTTATATGGGAACCGCTTATGCGATGACACCATATGTATTGATTCAGCTTCCTTTGATCGTATTAAGTAACGTAGTAACAGAAGAAGAGGGTGCATTTTACACCTATTTTGGATATTTCTCCATGGTATGGTGTGGACTTTTGATCATGGCATCTGTCATGATGATCCACGACTTCCTTTTGGGAAAAGCGTTTGCATCACTCGTTTTCACAGGAGTCGGTATGTTGGTTATCGTATTCCTGCTGGTTCTCTTCTTTAGTTTGATAAGTGATGGTTTCTCATATTTCTACTCGATTTATAAAGAAATCATTTACAGATTCTATTAATTGGAAGGAGGGCAATGTTAAGAATGAAAAAGAAATTTGGTTTGCTTTTAGTTGCTGCGCTGGCTTCCTTCGCTTTAGTAGGTTGTGGTGATTCAGCCTCGAGTTATAAAGAATTGACATCTTATACAAACGAAGATAGTCAAGAAGTTACCATTAGCAATAGTTCTTTGGAGCTTACTGTTGATAAAGATACGACAACATTCGTATTAAAAGATAAGAAGAATGGTAAGGAATACCGTTCCAACCCTTCTTCAGAAGATATCGAAAAGTATGCAAATGCCAAAGGACAGTTAAAAGAAATGTTGAATGCAACCCTTCTTGTGAAGTATTCCAATAAAACGGATACACAGAAGGATATCAACAATTATAGCCAGTCCATTTTGGATGGCAACTATAAGATTGAAAAAGTAAGCGATGACACAGTAGCGGTTCATTACACCATTGGAGATATCGAGAAATTGTACGTATGTCCATTGGTTATTAAAGAATCTTCTATGAAGAAACTTTTGGAGCAGATGTCAAAATCTGATCAGAGCCGTGTGACACGTAATTATGTTCATTATGATTATGAAGAACTGAGCGAGTCAGATGACGATACAGAACTTCAGCAGGCATTGGAAAAATTCCCTGATCTTAAAGATGAGCCGATTTATTACTTATCTGAAAAGATCACAGATTCCAAAGCAAAACAGTTGGAAGAAATGTTTACTAAGGTTGGTTATACTGAAGAACAGCGTAACAAAGACAGCGAGGGATACAATGTTTCCCGTAATGCCGGAAAGCCGATCTTTGATGTTACCGTACAGTATATACTGGATGGTGACCAACTGGTTGTAAAAGTACCGATGGAACAGATTGAATATAATACAGATTATCCAATCGTTGAACTTTCTGTTCTTCCTTACATGGGAGCCGGAAACACAGATGAAAGTGGTTATGTTCTTGTTCCGGACGGAAGTGGTGGAATTATCAACTTCAACAACGGAAAGACAACACAGCAGACGTATCTTGCGGATATGTATGGATGGGACTACGGTACAAGCAGAGATATGGTTGTCGATGAGACAAGAGCAACCTATCCGGCATTTGTGGTATCCAATACGACAAATACAAGTTCCTTTATCTGCGTATCCGAAGAGGGAAGCGCTTACTCTAGTGTAAAAGCGGATGTCGCTGGAAAAGAAAATGGTTATAACTATGGACGTTTTGTTTACAAGATGATTCATGGTGAAAACATGGACATTTCTTCAAAATCCGATACAACGGTTCGTTCTTATGAAGCAAGTCTTCCGAAAGAAACGTTGACACAGCGTTATATTTTCTCTGATAAAACAGATTATGTAAGTGCAGCAGGAACATATCGTGATTATTTGACAAATCGTTATCCGGAACTGGTTAAGAAAGAAGATACAACCGTGCCAATGGCAGTTGAACTTCTTGGTGCCGTAGATAATATCGAACATGTTCTCGGTTATCCGGTTACCCGTTCCCTTGCATTGACTACGTATTCACAGGCTCAGGATATTTTGAAGCAATTGAAAGGTGCCGGCGTAGAAAATATCAAAGCCAAATATACCGGCTGGTTTAATACCGGTGTGAAGCAGAAATCTGCCGCAAAGGTAAAATTGGTTGGACGTTTGGGCAGCAAGAGTGATTTATCAAGTCTTGCGACTTATGCAAATGCGACAGAAGGTCTTGATCTGTTCATGAATGCAAAATTCACTTATGTAATGAAAGACAAATTAGGTGATGGATTTGGAGTAAACCGCGATGCGGCAAAATTTGTAAGCCGTGAGATTGCAGAATTGTATACACTGGATCCAATTATTTACCAGACAAATGAAGATTACGAAAACTGTGATCGTTACTATCTGGTAAAACCATCCTATACAATTGCGAACATTGACAAATATGTAAATACAATTTCTTCCTCTTATGGAGTTAAGAATGTTGGATTTGAAGATATTGGAAACACTCTTGCCGGAGACTACAATCCAAAGGATCGTGTATCTCGTGAAGCTTCAATGAACATGCAGGTTGATAAGATGAAAGCATTGAAGGAATCCGGAAGTCTTGTAATGACAACAACCGGTAACCAGTATGCGGTTCCGTATTCTGACTATGTAACAGATATGGATATTGACAGCAAAGCCGTTAATATCATCGATGAATCGGTTCCATTTTATCAGATCGCACTTCATGGTCTTGTAAATTATTCCGGAAGCGCAATCAACCTCTCCGAGGATGAGACTGATATGATCTTGAAATCTGCAGAGACAGGTGCCGGACTGTACTTCACATTTATGAATCAGCCGACAAGTGTATTGCAGGATACAGATTATACGCAGTATTATGCATGTAACTTCACAGACTGGAAAGATACAACTATTGAATTGTATAAGAAATTTAATAACAATCTTGGTGATACATACAGTCAGTTCATTACAGGACATGAAAAACTTGCAAATGGTGTTTATAAGACAACTTATGAAAATGGTAAGTCTGTCATTGTAAACTACAATTATGCAGATTATGATTACAATGGAACAAAAGTTCCTCAGAGAGACTTTATCACAACAGGAGGTGGAAAATAAATGAAACGTCAGAAGAAGAAAAAAACTCTTGCATTTAAGAATGCAGTAGCAGGATACTTGTTTATTTTACCATTTATCCTTGGTTTTATTCTGTTCATGGTTGTTCCGTTGATTAGTTCTTTGCGAATGACATTTAATGATGTAACTCCTGTTGCCAGTGAAGGTGTAAAAATGACCTGGGTTGGTATCAAGAATTACAAAGATGCTTTTACCGTTGACCCGGATTTTGTACCTTACTTACTGAGTGAGTTGCTCCGAATGGTAGTAAATACACCAGCAACATTGATCTTCAGTTTCTTTATTGCATTGCTGTTGAACCAGAATTTCAAAGGAAGAGGAGTTGTCCGTGCGATATTCTTCCTTCCGGTTATTCTTTCATCCGGTGTAATTGTAGGTATTGAATACAACAATGAGTTGCTGAACGATATGAAAGATATGATTTCTAAGACATCCAATGATGCCAGTGTTACCGGGGTGCTGGAGAGCATTCTGGTAACGTCAGATAGCAGCCCGATGTCGAAGATGTTCCAATATGTATTTGATATCATCAACAAAGTTTATGATATCGCGATTGCATCTGGTATCCAGATCATCATGTTCCTTTCTGCTTTGCAGACAATCTCGCCAAGTATGTTTGAGGCTGCAAAGATTGAGGGATGTACCGCATGGGAAAGTTTCTGGAAGATTACCTTCCCTATGGTAAGTTCAATGATACTTGTAAACGTAGTTTATACCGTAATCGACTTCTTCTTGAAGACCGACAACCAGGTTATGACGAAGATTTCGGAAGAGGTAGGAAAGTTAAGTTATGGATTTAGTTCGGCGATGGCTTGGATATACTTCCTATGCGTAATTCTTATACTTGGAATTGTTTCGCTGATTATTTCTAAGAGGGTGTACTATTATGAATAAGAAGAACAAATTAAAGACCTTTATCGAACGAAACAAAAAATCCAATGGCTACTTACTGCGCAAAACATCGTTCAACGTATTTTACAAAGTCATTCGTTTTGTATTGTTGTTTGGATTATGTTTCATGATTTTACAGCCATTGTTGAACAAAATTTCCATTAGTTTCATGGAAGAGCAGGATTTGTATGATTCAACAATTGTTGCAATCCCAAGACATTTTACTTTGAGCAATTATCAAATTGCTGCTTATTTGATGAAGTATTGGCAGGCATTGGCAAACACAGCATTGATTTCACTTCTTGTCAGTGTATTGCAGATTATTTCTTGTACATTGGTAGGTTATGGATTTGCACGTTACAAATTTCCGCTGAAAGGACTTTGGTTCGCAGCCGTAATTCTTGTAATCGTTGTTCCTCCTACAACAATTCAGGCGTCCTTGTTCCTGAATTTCCGATTCTTTGATATCTTCGGTATCATTGAATTGATCACCGGACAACCTGGTGTAAACTTATTGAATTCTTTGACACCATATGCTTTGATGTGTCTTGGCTGTATGGGTCTGAAGAGTGGTTTGTACATTTACATGATTCGTCAGTTCTTCCGTGGAATTCCAAAAGAATTGGAAGAAGCTGCTTATGTGGATGGATGTGGAAAATTGTCAACATTCGTTCGTATCATGTTACCGGATGCAAAACCAATTTTGACATCTTGTTTCCTGTTTTCTTACGTATGGCAGTGGACAGATTCCTTCTATTCAAACCTGTTTTTGAATTCCGAATTTGTTCTGTTGTCCAGTAAGTTAAATGGTATCGCCGGAGCACTGGATAGTTATCTGGATGTCCGCGGTATCGCAAAGAAAGCGACTACAGCTTATTCACAGGGAATGATCGCAACAGGTACATTGATGGTGATTTTACCATTGATCATTATTTATCTGTTTGCCCAGAAAGGTTTCGTAGAAAGTTTGAGCCAGTCTGGTATCAAGATGTAACATACGCGAATCAAGCACAGGATTTATTGAGGGGGGAGAGGCAAAAAACTGCGTAGCAGTTTCCGATATCAACGATATTGCTGCAAGCTTGCTTGCAAAGCAGATATCGTTGATATCGGAGAAAAGCCTTTGGCTTTTTTGCCTCTGCCACTCCCAGAGAGAAAGCCTGTATTTGATGAGTAACATCATGAGCGAAGGGCGTCAGCCCGGAGCGAATGTAAAAAGTGACATTGAGTGAAGGGCGTCAGCCCGGAGCGAATGTCCAAAATTATGTAGTTATCACTGCGTCCTTGGTGGGCACAGTGTAACGATAAAAAATAAGGAGGTAAAAAAATTATGAAAGCAAACACGAAAAAATTGCTTGCAATGGGTCTCTCTGTAGTTCTTGCTGTTGGATGTCTGACCGGTTGTGGAGGCGATAGTAACTCTTCTTCCACTAGCGGCGATACAGCGAAGACGGGAGACGAAGGTGGATCTTCCAGCAGCAAAAAAACTTTTGATGATTTGGGAGGCATGTCTATCAAAATTGGTGACTGGTATACTTCTGAAGATGCAGGAGAAACAGATTATGCCAAAGCTACAGAAAATTACAGAAAGGAAATCATGGATAAGTACAACTTCAAGATTAATCGTGAAAGTGCTTACTCCTACACTGACCAGCAGGAGACATACGTAAACGGCGTTATGTCAAACAGTCCTTCTTGCCAGTTGTTCTATCTGTATCAGGAAATGGTTTCTGCACCTTTGATGAAAGGTTTGATGTATGACCTGAAAACACTTCCTGAATTCGATTTCACAGAAGAGAAATGGAATCAGACCGTTGTTGAACTTATGAGCATCGGTAATGGTATCTGGGGTATGAGCCCTGAGAACGAGCCACGTGGTGGTGTGTTCTTTAATAAACGTATGTTGAAAGAAGCCGGTATCGGTGAAGAAGAACCATACGACCTTCAGAGAGATGGAAAATGGACATGGTCCAAATTTGAAGAGTATTGTAAGAAACTTACTGTAGATGCAGATGGAGATGGTAAAACAGATCAGTATGCACTTGCTAGTTTCTCAAAATACTACCTTCCTCTGTGTGCTGCAAACAACAATGCAACATTCGTTTCCCGTGACAAAGACGGAAGCTACCAGAATGCTACAGGATCCAAAGAATTCCTCGAAGCTATGAACTGGGGTATGAGCCTTATGGACAAGGGTTATATCATGCCAAAACCAGACGGAGCTGCATGGGATTGGTATAAAGCAGCATTCCGTGATGGTGAAGTTGCAATGCAGACAGCTGAAGTTTATGAGATCAGCGCATTCGCTAGTATGGAAGATGACTGGGGATTCGTTATGTTCCCATACAACGAAAAGAACAAAGGTGCTACAAACAAGACTACTCCAAACGACAACATTGTTGTTATGCCTAGCTGCTTTAGTGCAGAAGAAGCTGAAAAGATCGCATTTGCTTATGATCTTTACACAGAAGCTACACCAGGCTATGATTTGGATGATGCTTGGAAACAGACATACTATGATCAGTTCAGAGATGACCGTGCTGTAGACGAGACTTTGACAATGATGCACGAGCAGGAGCACATTCAGACATCTTATCTGCCACTTATCAATGACCTTGATTATGGTGATTTCTGTTATGCAGTATATGCTGGTGCTACAACTCCTGCGAAGAAGATCGAAGCAATTTCTTCAAAATGGGATAGCAAGATCAGTGATATGAATAAGAAGTATGCAAACTTTGCAGCTTCCCATTCTAAATAATTTGCATAACTTGGCAGATTAAAAATCAAAAGCCGGACAAATCGGGAAATACTCGGTTTGTTCGGCTTTTTTTGTAAAAAGAGTATTGATTTACGGACAAAAAAAAGATAGAATAAAAAGGGAATAAGGAAAGTGATTGGAGAAATACTATGAATTATACAAAATGCTGGCTGGATTATAAGCCATTAGCGAAAGATAAGATCCGACCATGTTATTTGAATCCAGTATTGCTTGCATCAGGAGAGATTGCACAGACAATCGCAGAAGAATACAAGACGGCGATGTCTGTCATGCTTGGAGAGACGGTGGAAATGTCTTATGAGGTACTGGAAGAACCGTCTGTTTTTATGCAGATACAGAAAGAGTATGAGTTCCCGGATGAAAAAGGAAAAGGACATAGCACGGAGGTGCTGAATCAGGCGTTTGCCATTTATGAGGAAGAGGAGAGCATTGTGATCACAGGAAGAACAGAGACCGCAGTGCTGCAGGGAGTATTTGCTTTTTTGCGTATGGTAGCTCTTGACAATCTTTTTGAAAAAATGCCGTATTACTGCATCCCATCTATGCCGTTTCGCATGATGAATCATTGGGATGATATGGATGGAAGTATTGAACGAGGATACTCAGGAAGATCATTTTTTTATGATGATTACAAAATTCTTTATAACGACCGCACAGAGATGTATGCGCGATTGATGGCATCCATTGGAATCAATGCCATTGTCATCAATAATGTAAATGTTCATGAAAAGGAAACATACCTTATCACAGATGTGTATTTGAAACAAGTAAAACAATATACCGATCTGTTTGCCAGATATGGAATTCGTCTGTTTATGAGTGTTAATTTTGCGGCTCCGATGGAACTTAGTGATATTCCGGTTTCGGATCCACTTGACCCGCAGGTAATTGCCTGGTGGGGAAAAGCCGTGGCACACGTTTATGAGGTGATTCCAAATTTTGGAGGATTTTTGGTAAAGGCAGATTCCGAAGGTCGTCCTGGTCCATTTACTTATGGACGTACGCATGCGGATGGAGCCAATATGCTTGCGAAAGTGCTGAAACCATATGGCGGAACCGTCGTTTGGAGATGTTTTGTTTACAACTGTGGACAAGACTGGCGTGATAAAAAGACGGACCGTGCAAGAGCAGCTTACGATCATTTTATGAATCTGGATGGAACGTTTGATGACAATGTCATTTTACAGATTAAAAACGGACCGATGGATTTTCAGGTTCGTGAGCCGGTTTCCCCATTGTTTGGCGGGCTGAAAAAGACAAATATGATGTTAGAAGTGCAGATTGCACAGGAGTATACCGGTCAGCAGATTGATCTCTGCTACCTGATTCCGATGTGGAAAGAAATCCTAGACTTTGATACGTATGGCGATGGAGAGGGTACGACCGTAGAGAAAGTTGTTTCAGGACATGCTTACAATCAGGTCCATTGCGGTATGGCAGGTGTTATAAATACCGGAGACGATGAGAACTGGACCGGAAATGATCTTGCGGCAGCAAACATGTATGGATTTGGCCGCCTTGCGATGGATACCAGTCTGACAGCAGAAGAGATTGCAGAAGAATGGAGCCGGTTGTCTCTGGCAGACGACAAAGAGGTGACGGATGTTGTCGTACCGATGCTCTGTGGTTCCTGGGCAACGTATGAAAAGTACAATGCACCGCTTGGCATTGGCTGGATGGTAACTCCACATTATCATTACGGACCGGATGTCGATGGCTATGAATACGACCGCTGGGGTACGTATCATCGCGCGGATCTTCATGGAATCGGAGTAGATCGTACGATGGAAGGAACCGGTTATGTGTCCCAGTACAATGAACCTTGGAGAAGCATTTATGCAGATACGGAGAAATGTCCGGAAGAGTTATTGTTGTTCTTCCATCATATTCCGTATACGTATATGTTAAAAACCGGAAAAACTTTGATCCAGCATATCTATGACACTCATTTCGAAGGAGTGGAAGAGGTAGAGGCGATGCAGAAAGCATGGCAGGGATTAAAAGGAAAAGTGTCTGACCGCGCATTTGACTGTGTGTCAGAGCGTTTTGAAAGACAGCTTGTAAATGCAAAAGAGTGGCGTGACCGCGTAAATACGTATTTTTATAGAAAATGCGGTATCACTGATGAAAAAAACAGAAAAATTTATGACTAATCAAGGAAAGGAAGAATAAAATTATGGAAATGACATTGAGATGGTATGGCGAAGGAAATGACAGTGTAACCTTGGAGCAGATTCGCCAGATCCCGGGAGTAGCAGGAGTTATCACAGCACTTCATGATATCCCAGCAGGAGAGGCTTGGACTTATGAAGATGTAATGAAGAGAAAACAGGAAGTAGAAGCCAAAGGTCTTAAACTGTGCGGTGTAGAAAGTATCAACGTACATGAAGATATCAAGATCGGACTTCCTACCAGAGATAAATTGATCGAAGATTATTGTAAATCTTTGGAAGCCGTTGGAAAAGCAGGCATTCACCTTGTATGTTACAACTTCATGCCTGTTTTTGACTGGACAAGAACGGATCTTGCGATGCCTTTAGAGGATGGATCTACAGCACTTGCTTATGATTCTTCTATTATCGATGGTATCGATGCCAGTGAAATG
>JALEKC010000118.1 GCA_022769325.1 Eubacterium sp.
TTACCTGTTTCTTTGCCTTCCATATTGTAAACAGATACGCTTGCCATCTGTGTCATCCTCCTTTCCGAAAAGTTATGCCTTAACGGATTCTTTAATAATAACAGTTGATTTCTTAGGTCCCGGTACTGCACCTTTTACCAAAAGAAGATTGTTCTCAACATCTACTTTTACAATTTCAAGGTTCTGAATTGTAACCTTTACAGCACCCATCTGACCAGGCATCTTTTTGCCTTTGAATACTTTGCTAGGATCCGATGCGGAACCATTGGAACCTGCATGTCTATGGAATTTGGAGCCGTGACCCATAGGTCCTCTGGACTGACCATGACGTTTGATTGCGCCTTGGAATCCTTTACCTTTGCTTGTTGCTGTTACATCAATCTTGTCACCAGCTTCAAAGATATCTGCTTTAATTTCCTGTCCTAATGTGTACTCCTCTGCATCATCAAGTTTGAACTCTGTCACAAATCTCTTGTTGTCCACACCTGCTTTTGCAAAGTGTCCCTGCATTGGTTTGTTGACAAGTTTCTCACGGATGTCACCATAACCAACCTGTACTGCACTATATCCGTCTGTCTCTTCGTTTTTGATCTGAGTTACATAAACCGGACCAGCTTCAAGTACAGTAACCGGTGTCAAAACACCATCTTCGTTGAAAATCTGAGTCATTCCAACTTTTGTAGCTACGATAGCTTTCTTCATCTTTCTTTACCTCCTAAATTCTACAGCGGATCACTTTCATAATTGGTCGTTTCTATATAGAAGAAACCTGATCCAAAAAGCGGAAAGTAATCATCCTAGATGGTTTTCCACGATTCCGAACCGGAGAATCCTTTCCAACCTTAGGACCGGGGCACCTTTTTTACCCCGTAGGTTTTCACCTTTTCTTATATTAAATGAATTATTTCATTTTAATATCAATTGCAACGCCAGCAGGCATTTCCAAACGGGATAATGCATCTACTGTCTTCTGTGATGGCTTAAGCACATCAATCAGTCTTTTATGTGTTCTCTGTTCGAACTGCTCTCTGGAGTCTTTATCTTTGTGAACGGCTCTCAGAATTGTAACAACTTCCTTCTTTGTTGGAAGAGGTACCGGACCGCTTACTTTTGCTCCTGTTTTCTTAATTGTATCAATCAGTTTAGCTGCTGCCATATCGATTAACTGATGATCATATGCTTTTAAAATGATTCTCATAGTCTGTTGACTTGCCATAAAAAAAGCCGCCTCCTTTTCGTACTGAATTAATGAATAGTTCGTACGACAAGTGGTGACTGTACACTCATCCGTGTGTGTCGTGCCGGTTCACACGAAAATGCCACATGGTGGCATACTACTCACACGTTTATCTGCTCTATCGGCAGAAACTATGCTACGTACAGTGACTTGTCGTCAGGTTTACCGACCGCAAAATCGTTTGTTGCGGTCTCTTGACATTCGCTCCACGGAAAACCCATCCAAGGGATGGCAACCTCACGCTTCTTCGCTATCATGTCACAGCAATTGCCATTATACACTATATTGAAACGTATTGCAAGTATTTTTTTAAAAATATTCCAATTATACGAAAATACCCCCGTCATCCTTTGGAACCTTGCGACGAGGGTATCATTTTTACTCTTCTGCTTTCTGTACTTCCACAATGGCTTCTTTTTTCATCGGAATACGACAGTTTTTGTTGTTTCCAAATTCCACAATGACAACATTATCATCCGGCATATCGATGACAACGCCGTAAAAACCACTGGTGGTCAAGATACTGTCGCCCACGGCAAGGCTTGCAACCAATGCCTGATGCTCTTTTTCCTGCTTTCTCTGTGGTCGAATTGCAATCAGCCAAAATACACCGATGATAACTACGATATAAATAATCATTCCAACTGTTCCCATTTTGTTTCTACCTCCTGGCTCGAATTCGAGACTTAATATTGATTAGATTCCATGGAATCCAATTTCTGCTTTTTATATTCTTGAAAGCGATTTTCCTCAATCGCATCGCGAATCTCACTCATCATTGTATTATAAAAATACAAATTATGCAAGACTAATAATCGAAGACCTAACATTTCTTTTGCTTTCAACAGATGCCGGATATAGGCTCTGGAATAATGTCGGCAGGCCGGACATTGGCATCCCACCTCGATGGGACGTTCATCCAGTTCAAATCGTTTGTTCATCAAATTCATTTTTCCAAAGTTGGTATAGGCATGTCCATGTCGTCCATTTCGCGCGGGATAAACACAGTCAAAGAAATCCACCCCCCGCTCCACGCTTTCCAAAATATTGGCAGGGGTTCCCACTCCCATGAGATATCTGGGTTTGTTATCCGGTAAATGCGGCACAACTTCATCTAAAATGCGATACATTTCCTCATGGCTCTCTCCCACCGCCAGACCCCCGATGGAATATCCCGGAAGGTCCAATTCGGAAATTGCCTGGGCATGCTCGATACGGATGTCTTCAAACGTTCCACCCTGATTAATCCCGAATAACATCTGTTCTTTGTTAATTGTGTCCGGAAGAGAGTTCAGGCGGTCCATCTCCCGCTTACAGCGCTCCAGCCACCTTGTGGTACGGGCCACCGAAGCAGCCATATAATCACGGGTTGCCGGATGAGGCGGGCATTCATCAAACGCCATGGCAATGGTAGAGCCAAGATTGGACTGAATTTGCATGCTTTCCTCTGGCCCCATAAATATTTTTCTTCCATCTATATGGGAATTAAAATAGACCCCTTCTTCCTTAATCTTTCTAAGGCCCGCCAAGGAAAACACCTGAAATCCACCAGAATCTGTAAGTATAGGCCGGTCCCAGTTCATAAACCGGTGCAGTCCTCCCATTTTTTTCACAACATCATCTCCGGGTCTCACATGAAGATGATAGGTATTGGAAAGCTGCACCTGGGTTCCTATTTCTTTTAAATCCATAGTGGAAACGGCTCCTTTTATGGCCGCTACCGTTCCAACATTCATAAATACGGGAGTCTGTATGGCGCCATGGGGCGTGTGAAAGGTGCCTTGGCGTGCTTTTCCATCCCTTGCTTTAATCTCAAACATCGTTGTCTCCTTTGTCCTTTTTTGGTGTCAATAACATCGCGATACGCAGATATCCCCACAATACAATCGGGAGTAAAATCGAAGCTCCCAGGCAAGCCTTAAAAAGTCCTGCTGTCTGTGGCGACGTCGTTACCGCCGCGATTAGTGTAGTAATATATAGTGCAAGCAATAGAATAATCCCAATTATCGCAAAGATACGGACAGATTTGGGATATCTGCTTTTTGTCTCTTTTTTCTTATCAGTCATGGTCTCCCTCACTTTCTTTTTGAATTCGTTCCATATGCTTTTCTAGTTCTATTTCATAGCCCTGACCGGAAAGATTGTAAAAATGCATATCTTTGCACTCATCCGGCAGATACTGCTGCTGTACATAATGATTTTTGTAATCATGGGCATATTTGTATCCGATTCCATGGCCCAATTTTGCTGCCCCTTTGTAATGGGCATCCTGCAAATACGATGGAATCTTATAGTCCGGATGCTCTTTAACAAAAGAAAGAGCATTATCAATTGCCATAATTGCCGAATTACTCTTTGGTGCACAGGCCACATAAGCCGCCGCCTGAGCCAGGATTATGCGAGCTTCCGGCATACCAAGCTGCATCACTGCCTGGGAAGCAGCCGTGGCAACTACCAGCGCCTGCGGGTCCGCGTTGGACACATCTTCTGCCGCACAAATCATAATGCGTCTGGCAATAAACCGGATATCTTCCCCGGCATAAAGCATTCTCGCCAGATAATAAATCGCAGCATCCGGGTCGGAACCGCGCATACTCTTGATAAAGGCAGAAATCGTATCATAGTGATTGTCTCCCGTTTTATCGTAGCGGGTGGTTCTCTTTTGAATGCATTCCTGTGCTACATCCATTGTAATATGAATGTTGCCCTCCTGGTCTTTGGGTGTGGTCAAAACACCAAGTTCAATGGCATTGAGGGCCATTCTCGCATCTCCGCCACTGATTTCTGCCAAAAAGGAAAGGGCATCTTCATCAATTCGGGCATGATAACTGCCAAGCCCCCTTTCCACATCTGTCACAGCCCGTTGCAAAAGAGTTTTGATATTTTCTTTTGACAAGGGACGAAGTTCAAAAATGATGGAGCGGGAAATCAACGCTCCATTTACCTCAAAATACGGATTTTCCGTGGTGGCTCCAATCAAAATGACGGTACCGTCTTCCACAAAAGGCAGGAGATAATCCTGCTGGCTTTTATTGAAACGGTGAATCTCATCGATAAATAAGATGGTTTTTTTTCCATACATACCTCGATTTTCCTTGGCTTTTCCCACCACCTCTTCCATATCCTTTTTGCCCGCCGACGTAGCATTGATCTGCATAAATTCTGCCTCTGTAGTGGCGGCAATCACTTTTGCCAAAGTGGTCTTTCCGGTTCCCGGAGGCCCATAGAAAAGAATGGAACTAAGTTTATCTGCCTGAATGGCACGGTAAAGCAACTTGTCTTTTCCTATAATATGCTCCTGTCCCACCACCTCATCCAACGTGGTTGGACGTAATCGGGAGGCCAACGGCGATTCTTTTTCTTTATTTTTTTGATTCATGTATTCGAGTAAATCCATATTTTATTTCCTCTGTCTATCTTACATTTTCCACCGGTTTTGTTGATGACTTCTTTTTCAAAAGCATCGATTTGCTGCTCCGAAATTCCATATGTTACGGAAACTTTTTCCCCATACTCCACATTTTCCTCGGAAAGCCCCAGATTAGCCGCCAGATATTGTATCTTTCCAAAATCCACATAATCCGCTAAAATTGTGGTACGGTATCCCGCTTCTTTTTCCCGGATATCACATTTTTGCAAAGCCTCTTTGGTGGCCGCCGAGTAAGCCCGCACCAGGCCTCCGGTCCCCAAAAGAACCCCTCCAAAATATCTTGTCACCACAGCCAGGGCATCATGCACCCCTGCCCCCACCAGCAAATCAAGCATAGGGCGTCCGGCTGTCCCCGAGGGCTCCCCATCGTCACTGCAGCGCTCAATCTCATTTTTTTCACCCAATACATAGGCAAAACAATGGTGTCTGGCATCATAATGCTTTTTGCGAATTTCATTTACAATCCTTTGTGCTTCTTCCTCCGAATGAATGGGAAAAATCTGACCGATAAAACGGGATTTTTTCTCTACAATTTCCGCATCGGCTCCTTGGAATATCATTTTTATTGGTTCCGGCATTTGTATTTGTCCTTTCAATCCTTTTACAATAGTGTACTAATTTTTCTTTCCCTTTGCAAGACTTTTTGGTATACTATAAGTAATGAAATGAAAAAATTCAGAAAGGATGGATTAATTCTATGAATTTTAACCGAAGAAATACGGTGGAGCGGGCTAACCGTCTCAAGTCTCCCGCAGTTCACCGTTTGAATAAATGTAAAGTGATGGCTATCCGAGTCCTTTTGCTCTCTCTTGTTATCCTTGGTGCCGTTGCCTTTAGTGGCATTTCCGGCATTGTAAACGGATTAATGGAGACAGCTCCCAGCATTGATTCCATCAATGTCATTCCCGATGGCTATGCCACTACGATTTTAAATAGTAAGGGAAAAACGATTCAGACTTTGGTGGGGCGGGAAGCCAATCGGGAATATGCGACCCTCGACACTATCCCCACGCATCTCCAGAATGCTTTTGTCGCCATTGAAGACGAACGCTTCTGGGTTCATGACGGCATTGATTTGCAGGGAATTTTCCGTGCCACTTTCAGTGGCCTTTCCAATGGGGGTAAATTTCATCAAGGTGCCAGTACTCTTACCCAGCAGCTTTTGAAAAATCAGGTTTTCAACGGCGGAGAAGAATCCACCTTTGCTCAGAAACTGGAACGTAAAATTCAGGAACAATATCTTGCCATTCAGTTGGAAAACCGCCTGACCAAAGAACAAATTTTGGAATATTATTTAAACACCATTAACCTGGGGCAAAATACCTTAGGCGTTCAGGCAGCTGCCAAACGGTATTTCAACAAAGATGTATCACAGCTGTCCATATCAGAATCTGCCGTTTTGGCTGGTATTACCCAAAATCCAGCGGGTTATAATCCCATTACACATCCGAAAAAAAATGCCAAAAAAAGAGCTACCATCCTTTCTTATATGAAAGAACAGGGCTATATCACCTCGGACGAATATGACAAGGCCATGGCAGATAAAGTCTATGCGCGAATCAAGGCAGTAAACAAGGAAACTACTTCTTCCCAAACTACTACGTCGTATTTTACCGATGCCTTAATCGATCAAGTCATATCCGATATGAAAAATGAACTTGGATACACGGAAACTCAGGCCTATAATGCCCTTTATCGTGGCGGTCTGACCATTTACACCACCCAGGATGCTTCCATTCAGAAAGTATGTGATAAAGTCATCAACAATCCCTCTTATTATCCATCGAATTCCACCTATCAGCTGAATTACCAGCTCACGGTGACAGACAGCAAAGGGGTGGCTCATAATTATAATGCCGGTACCATGAAAAATTGGTTTGCCAAAAAGAAAAAGAAAAAAATCAGTTTATATTATACGAATAAAAAGAAGGCCACTCCCTATATCAAGCAATATCGGAAAGCCATGTCAAAAGGCGAGGGCTGTCAGGTAGAAGGGGAAAAGATTGATTTTGTCATCCAACCTCAGGTTTCTTTTGTTGTCATGGACCAGACAAACGGTCAAGTCAAGGCCATCTGTGGAGGCCGCGGGCAAAAAAATGCAAGCCGGACTCTCAACCGTGCCAGCACTTCCCTTCGCCAACCGGGTTCCACCTATAAAATATTATCCACTTATCTGCCGGCCCTTGACACTTCCGGCATGACATTAGCCACCATGCAAAAGGATGAACCTTATTACTATCCTGGCACAAAACGACTTGTCAAAAACTGGTATCGGGGTTATCGGGGAACCGTTTCCATCCGAAAAGCCATTGCGGATTCCATGAATGTGATTGCGGTAAAAACTCTGGAACAAGTAACCCCAAAAGTTGGTTACGGTTATTTGTTAAATCTTGGTTTTACATCTCTCGTGGAAAGTTATACAGACGCAAACGGAAAAATCTATAGTGATATCGCCCTTCCTATGGCACTTGGTGGATTAACCAAAGGCGTGTCAAATCTAGAATTAACTTCTGCATTTGCCAGCATTGCCAATGGAGGGGTCTATAATAAACCTACATTTTATACAAAAATTGTGGATCACGATGGGAATGTTCTTCTGGACAAAACACCAGTAGTAACTACGTTAAAAGACAGTAAAGGAGAAGAGACAACCGTGGTCACCACCTCCTCCAGCAAACAAGTTATGAAAGATTCCACGGCATTCCTTCTCACCAGTGCCATGCAGGATGTGGTTAACTCCGGCACCGGCACCGCTGTAAAATTGCGAAGTATCAATGTTCCGGTTGCAGGAAAAACCGGAACTTCTACCAACAATAAGGATTTGTGGTTTGTGGGATATACTCCTTATCTCACAGCAGGTATCTGGGGTGGATATGATGCCAGCGAAAAGCAAAGCAATACCACCTATCATAAAATCATTTGGAAAACGATTATGGAGAAATTAAGTGCGAAGCGCAAAGAAGATAAATCTAAATTTAAGGCGCCATCTTCCGTTGTTTCTCAACGTATATGTTCTATTTGCGGAAAGCCATTGGCAGATAGTCACTATAGTTCCAATACAAAGAAAGAGTACTTTGCCAAAGGGACTGTACCGGAAGAAACCTGTACGGATCACTAATCCCAAGCACCATAGTACTTGTCAAACTCCCCCTCCAAAAAAAGATTTGCTCCTCCGGGAACAAATCTTTTTTACTTGAATTATGAAATTTATTTTTCATCTTCCACTTTCTTAAGTTCCTTGATATAACGTTTTACGGCATCTTGCCAGGATGGCAGTAGGGAAAAACCATTTTGAACCAGTTTTTCCTTACTCATTCTGCTATTTTTTGGTCTTTTTGCCTTGACAGGAAATTCTTCCGAAGATACCGGTGTAACCGTTACCTCTTTCATATTTGCCTCTTGGAATATTTCTTTGGCAAATTCATACCAGCTGCAAATTCCCTCATTGGTGGCATGGTATGCTCCATATTGCTCCGTCTCTATCATATCTACCAAAAGTTTCGCCAGGTCAAATGTATAAGTGGGAGAACCAATTTGATCATCTACCACTTTCACAGCTCCATTTTCTTTGCCAAGGCGAAGCATGGTTTTGATAAAATTGTTGCCATTGATTCCAAAGACCCAGGAAATCCGGACAATAAAATATTTATCTACATATTGGCGAAGGGCCACCTCGCCCTGGTATTTGCTCTGACCGTAAGCGTTGAGAGGAGATGGGGTATCCTCTGGTTCCCAGGGGCGCTGTCCTTCTCCGGAAAAAATATAGTCGGTACTGAGATACAACATCTTACAACCCAGTTTCTGGCACATTTTGGCGATGTTTTCCGTTCCTTGCACATTGACTTTATAACAAAGTTCTTGTTCCTCCTCTGCACGATCAACGGCAGTAAAAGCACTGCAATGAATCACCGCCTCAGGAGCTGTTTCCTCCATCACACGGCTGACAGCAGTTTCATCGGTGATGTCCATTTCCTCAATATCCACACCAATAGCTTCATGTCCCCGGCTTTGCAACTCACGCACCACATCATAACCAAGTTGCCCTTTTACACCTGTTACCAATACTTTCATTCCGCCAAGTCCTTTCCGTACATTTTATCAAAATAGTTGGCATACTCGCCACTGATAATATTCTGCCACCACTCTTTATTGTCGAGATACCACTGAATCGTCTGTTTGATTCCGGACTCAAAAGTATATTTTGGCTTCCATCCAAGTTCCGTCTCAATCTTCGTCGGGTCGATGGCATAGCGCAAATCGTGACCCGGTCTGTCTGTCACAAATTCAATCAAACTTTCCGGCTTATCAAGTGCTTTCAAAATCGTCTTTACTACTTCCAGGTTGGTGCGCTCATTGTGCCCGCCAACATTATAAACCTCACCCACACGTCCTTGGTGCAATATCAGGTCAATGGCTTCACAATGGTCCGATACATGAAGCCAATCTCTTACGTTTTCGCCTTTTCCATATACTGGAAGTTTTTCATTGGCTAAAGCCCGGGAAATGATAAGTGGAATCAGTTTCTCCGGGAAATGATAAGGTCCGTAATTATTGGAGCAGCGGGAAATGGTCACCGGAAGACCATAGGTCCGATGGTAAGCCAGAACAAACAAATCCGCACTTGCCTTACTGGACGAATAAGGACTTGATGTATGAATCGGTGTGTTTTCCGTAAAGAATAAGTCCGGACGGTCAAGAGGCAAATCTCCATATACCTCATCTGTGGAAACCTGATGATAGCGCTTCACTCCGTATTCTCTGGAGGCGTCCAATAACACCTGGGTTCCCAGTACATTGGTCTGTACAAAAATCCCGGGATCCGTGATGGAACGATCCACGTGGCTCTCCGCTGCAAAATTAACAACCATATCCGGGCGTTCTTTTTCAAACAAATCCATGATAAAGGGGCGGTCTGCAATATCTCCCCGAACAAATTTATAATTTGGCTTATTTTCCACCGGTTTCAATGTTTCCAAATTTCCGGCATAGGTCAAAAGATCCAAATTGATAATCTGATCGTCCGGATACTTATTTACCATATGATGAACAAAATTTCCGCCGATAAATCCCGCTCCACCTGTTACTATAATTTTCATGTTATCTTTCCTCCATTTTTCTATTTTCGGGGTTTTGCCAAAAATATCCCCGCCTGTTTTGTTATTTCTATTTTGCCCTTTTGTTTCATTTTCTTTTCCACAAAATCCACAAAACGGTGGTATTCTTTTACCAGATGCTCTCTCTGATTGCCATGGCAGGACATAATATAATCCAAAAGAGGCGAAGCCTTTGTCACCACCAGAGAATCCTTGTATTCCCGTTTTTCAATTGTCTGAAAGAAGGGTGAAAGAATGTTTTTTCCATTTTCGAGCCCAAATATGTCATACAATTTGATTTCAGATAAATGAATCTTTGGCTGGTAAGCTTGCACCAAGTCCTCAATCTCTGCCATATGTCCGGCGCCATAGGTAGCGCATACAAATATGCCATCCTGTTTCAAAACCCGCCGTATCTCGGAAAGCGCCTTTTTCATATCATTAATATAAAATAATACAAAATTTGCTATCACAAGGTCAAAGGAATTATCCGGTGCCGGAATTTCGCAGGCATCTGCTATGCCAAAGGAAAATCTCTTTTCCTCTTCTCCCAGGCACAGATTTTTTCGGCTGTCCTCCAGCATTCCCGCCGAAATATCCGTCAGGAAAATATTGGCTTTTTCCGGAATCCGCTCTATGTTTTCTTTCCAAAACTGTCCCGTGCCACAACCAATTTCCAAGACATTTTCCATAGAAACCTCTTCAATTTGGTCATAAATCCAAGAAAACCAGCTCTTTGGATTTTGGGAATACAAATGATGAAGACGAATCCGGGCATTGATATTGGTTCCATTTTGATATTGTTCCACCAATTCACGATTCATATTGGCAATACGAATCAAATTGGTAATTTCCTCCCAATCCGTTTTCTTTTCTCTCTTCAACTTATCTGCCACTTCTTCCAACGCCTTTTCCATGGACTGGAGATAGGTTATCTTGCGCTGCACCAAGGAATGCTGTTGCATCAGAGACTGGTGCAAATAATCGGCATCATCTTCATTGAGAGAAAGTGCTTGAATTTCTTCCAACGAAAAGCCTAACATCTTCAATGTCAAAATTCGCTGCAAACGCGCAAATTCCTCTTCGCCATAATATCGATATCCATTCTCCGCAATTTTAAAAGGATGAATAAGTCCCTTCTTTTCATAAAAATGTATCGTGCGGATGGAAACATTGGCTTTTTTGGCAAATTCCCCCGTCGAATACAATTCTTTTTTTTCCATCCACATGCCTCCTTATCAATACTATAAACCATGACCTATGGTAGTGGTCAATGCTTTTTTGATTTTTTTCTTTGAAATTTTGTTGTTTGGGGATTTTTTCTTTTTGGGTTTTTTCCGGCGTGGGGGGATATCGTTGTTTTCTTCTTCTCCGACTTCCAGGGTCTAGGTGGTATCAGACATTTTTTATCATATCCAATCAAATCTCCCCGCCCCATTTTCAATAAAGCTTCTTTTACTAACTCATAATTTTCCGGTTTGCGATATTGAATTAATGCCCGCTGCATTTCCTTTTCATGCCTTTTTTTCGGCACATAAATCGGTTGCATGGTGCGAGGGTCGAGGCCGGTATAATACATACAGGTAGATATGGTCGCAGGGGTGGGATAAAAATCCTGAACCTGCTCCGGCATATACCCCAGGTCTCTTACATATTCTGCCAGTTCAATCGCCTCTTTTAAGGTGGACCCGGGATGGGAAGACATCAAATACGGCACTGCATATTGCTCTTTTCCCGTAAATCTGTTTACTTTGGCATATCTTTTTAAAAACTCCTCGTATACTTTATTTTTCGGTTTCCCCATAGCTGCTAAAACCTTATCCGATACATGTTCCGGTGCTACACGAAGCTGACCGCTGATATGATATTCACACAATTCTTTTAAAAAGGTGTCCTTGGAATCTGCCATGACGTAATCAAATCGAATTCCGGAACGCACAAAAACCTTTTTTACTTTCGGAATTTTCCGGAGTTTTCGAAGAAGGTTTACATAATCACTGTGATCCACCTTCATATTGGCACAAGGCTTGGGAAACAGGCATTGTTTTTTCTGACAGACACCATGGGTCAT
>JALEKC010000149.1 GCA_022769325.1 Eubacterium sp.
AATTGATTAAAATACTTAAATCCTCGAATCTGGTCGACTTCATCCGTATATATCTTATCAAAAAACAAATCACAATTCTGAAAGCCCCGCATCATGACCGGAATAACGGTACATCCTTCATCATAACAATTATTCGGACAAAAGTCTTCTTTTACATTTGTAACTGCTGATATGATTACCTCAGAACCTTTTATTGTATCCTTATATGAATCGCATAAAACAAAATCAATGTTATCATACTGACTAAAACGTTCCATAAACCGAAGTTCCTGATTGTGATACTGATACAGTTTTACAGTAAGCTTTTCCTTCTTTCGTATACTCAGCAATACGTACATGCATACCGTCATGATATTCCCCAAACCAATAAGACCAATCACTGAAAAATCCTTTTTGCCATACATCATGACAGCTTGTGCGGCGGCTGCACCCGTTCTTAATGTTGTAATATACTCACCATCCATTACAGCCTTTAATACTCCCGTATCCGCTTCGTACAGAAGCAGATCCCCCATCATGGTTGAACGCAATTCACCTTTTTTCAGTGTATGTCTTCCGATCATTTTTACCATTGCCAAATTGTCTTTCTCATTCATACATGGCATAATCCCATAATAATCACCATTTGCCTGGCTGATTTTTGACTTAACCGGAACAACAAAACCGTCTTTATTCTTCAAGGCATCTTCAATCCACTCGTAATATGTTTCATACGAAATGGACTCACATATTTTTTTGACTGCCCTAAAATCGATTACTTTCATTTTCTTCCTCTATTCATCTGTGCCTTGTCACTCTTCTACGCGGTAAGCTTCAAATGTATGATGTGTGATTCTCTCCTCTACCGGAGGTAACTCCATATAATTCCCATAAAACGCTCGGAGCCACTCATCATATCCGATTGGCACATTATATTCTCTTCCCTCAAACTCCATTTTTTTTAATCCCGCAAAAACTCTTTTATGGCATTTCATTCTACTATATCCAAGGAAATTCCCAACATACTTTTTTTCCTCATGAGCATACAATTTAGAGTTCTCAACCATTTTTTCGTAAAACCACTTTTTCCGAAATGGCAGCATCAAGCTATAGCCTACCATCTGTTTAAAGGTTTCCGGTTTTTCCTTAAAGCCAGCCCATTTCCGAAGCTCATCACGCTTATCATACATTTTTTCCAATATTTTATCTGAATTCGGGGCATTATCATATACAAACACATCAATATTCACAGACAGTTTATTACCATTGCGATCCGGTTCATATAAAATGGTTCGGATATCTAAAACCTTTGCAAATGGATAAAAAAAATCCTTTTTATTCTCTATCGAATAAACCTTATAGCAATTACTATTATTGTTAAAATTTTGAATAAATTTATCATAATCCTCTCGCAGCATCCCAATATCGATATCATCATCCCATGGAATGTAACCCTTATGACGTACAGCCCCTAACAACGTCCCGCTGTCAAGCCAATATACAATGCCATTCCTGTCACAAAAATCTGCAACATATTCCAGTATTTGTAACTGAATTTCTTTCAATTCATTTGTATCAATTCTTTTCATTGATCAGGCTCCCTTACGCTTAATAAAAAAGCGTTTCATTCGATATACTATACTGTTTTTCATTTTTTTCATAAACCAACCCAGATAATCAATCAAATCTAATCTAATCTAAAATATTTTAAATGATTATTCCGAACACTATCAGCTTCACATTTCTTCAATCTGTGATGAGGTAAAACCACAAAACTATCATAATAACACTTTTTGAAATTTCTCTTTGGTAAATGTGCGTACAAAAGTTCTCTCGTTTGTAATTCACCATTTTCCATGGAAAGAACTTTCAATTTTCCTTTATCAAATAGGATAATATTATTTTTGTTCTCGGCAGAAGCTAATCTATATTTTACGTAGCTGATATCACTATAATTGTTTTGTACAAAAACAGAAATACCATTTTTCGTAAATAACCACGTCGTTCCAAGATTATCATCCCCACCCCATTCATCAAATGCTCTTGTTTCCTCTACAGAAAATACTTGTTGATAACTCCAGACATCTTCACGTTTTAAAGTTCTATACAGGGCATTACAAGAATCATTATTTTTTATTAATGTAAAATGCCCATGCGGCATAATTCTTATATTCTTTTCCAAGATATCATTTGTAATAAACTTCCGAATATCTCCCCATACCACATCGAAATCACAATATCCCCAGAAATCATATCCTTTCAGATATTCATGAAACACTTCCCCATAACAGACCCTATAATCACATAATTTGTAAGGCCTGGTTAAAACAATATCGAAATCAAAATTCTTTTGAATTCTTTGCTTTATTTCTTCAAAGGATAATACTAGATTTTTTACATTTTCCGGTAACTGGTATTTTACTTTTCTATCCGTTATCACAAGGAAGTCAATGGTCGGATTATATCTGCAGCTCATAAGCCACATAGTAATCATATCCGGCAGTTCCCCTATATAGATACCAATTAAGCATATTCTATACTTATTTATCTCCTCATTTTTCACTCTCGAATCTCCCATATCACTTATCAGCAGATGCATTTATGTCTTTGTAGCATTCAATCAATTTCCTAACAATTGCTTCCCGATGATACTGTGTCAATGCTCTGTTTTGTGCACATTTATTGTTCTTAACTCCGGCTCCGTTCATGAACACTGTCTCAACATACTTTACTAAATCTTTCCCATTCTCTGCCGGA
>JALEKC010000179.1 GCA_022769325.1 Eubacterium sp.
TATATAAGTTCATTTTTTTCATAACATACGAAAAGGAATCGGAGAGGGATCATCCTTCTCGATTCCTTTTTTTGAATTTAATTTCGTTTGAATACCCATTCTCTTTGAATCTGGAAACTGATCATAAAAAGAATGGTATCAATGATGCATTTGCGCACGGTGCGAAATGGAATAAAATGTAATGTGTAATCCACAAGCAGAGTGGAAATCAAAAGCTGGCAGATACACAAGGTATAATAGCGAAATAGGATTTTGATATCCTTGGAATCATTGTGAAAGACCTGACGCTTGTTTATGGTAAAATTGTATAGGGAGGAGCCCAGGCGTGCAATGACATTTCGCAAAAAGGTCAATAGCAAAATATGAATCCCCAAAAAGGAAATTTCCGTTGTTTCCCCAACGATAGGAAATAGGATAAATCGCAACAGGTAAAACAAGGATATATCCAGGATAAAACTGGAAAAGGAACTGAGCATAAATTTCAGAAATACTTTATAAATTCGGATGGAATCGATAAAAGGATTGAAATGTGAGCTCTCATTATTTTCCAGATAAATAGTCTCAATGGGAAATTCATGAAATGGAATCTGGTTCTCTTTGGCACAAAGAAGCATATTCATTTCGTATTCAAAGCGTTCTCCTTTGGTATTGGCAAAATGTTTTGCAATCAGTTCCCTGGACATACCACGTAACCCGGTCTGGGTGTCTGAAATGGCAATACCACAAAGAAGTCGAATGATTCGGCAGGTGAGTTTGTTGCCAAAACGACTGCGCCATGGAATCTTTGGATTATCAAACTGACGACAACCCAAAATCAGTTCATCCGGATGTTCACAAACCAATTTCGCACAAGTGATGATATCTTTCAAAACATGCTGCCCGTCACAATCCACCGTTACGGTTCCCATAATATCCGGGCGGTTTTCTAAGATATGATTGAAGGCGCTTTTGAGAGCCATCCCCTTTCCGAAATTCACAACATGCCGAAGGACACGACAATGATATAATTCTTTGCAGGTTTTAAAATGAATCCGATTTTCGATGGAACTTCCGTCATCCACTAAAATGATATTTTCGAAACCCGCTTCTTTACATTGCTTTACCAAAGTTACCATACGCTCAGAAGGATTGAGTGCAGGAATGACAATGGCAATATCGGTTAAATAATTCCCCATAGTTTTTCTACGAATCTCCTTTGTTCTTTCTTTTCCCTTTCTTATAGTATAATCTTTTCCCGGCAAGAGAGCAAGAAAAACATTGAAAAAAAGATAAAATAACAATATAATAGAATCATAGGGAAGAGGAAGGAGCAGAGTATGAATATTACAATTGGGATTGTGGCATATAACGAAGAAAAATATCTGCCATCCATTTTAGAAGATATTACCAAACAAAATTATCCCCATGAAAACATAGAAATTGTGCTGGCAGACAGCATGTCTGAGGATCAGACCCCAAAGATTATGTTACAGTGGCAGCAGCAATATCAGCAGCAATTTTATGATATTAAAGTAATTGAAAATAAAGGCAAAATACAAAGTTGTGGTTGGAATGCCATTATTGATACGTTCACAACGGAAGCATTGATTCGAATTGATGCTCATAGCAGTATACCGGAAGACTTTGTGGAAAAAAATGTGACGGCACTTTCGGAAGGGGAATATGTCACCGGAGGGATGCGTCCCAATATGGTGGAGGAGGATTCCCCGTGGCAGCAGGTCCTTCTCCTGGCAGAAAGTTCCATGTTTGGCAGCAGTATTGCCGATTTTCGAAGAAAAGAAAAGAAAGCCTATGTAAAATCTTTTTTTCATGGTGCATATCGTCGGGAAGTATTTGAAAAAGCCGGAAAGTTCCGGGAGGATTTGGGGCGGACGGAAGATAATGAATTTCACTATCGTATCCGGCAGAAGGGATTTAAGCTTTGTATGGTGCCGGGCATTGTATCCTACCAGCGGATACGTCCCAGTTTGCGAAAAATGTGTCAGCAAAAATATGGGAACGGATACTGGGTTGGACTGACTCTAGGAATATGCCCCGGTTGTCTGTCCTTGTATCATTTTGTGCCCTTTGCCTTTATCTGCGGCATTTTGCTGACGACTCTTTTTGGCATTGCGTTTCATCCGCTGCCGGCGATTTTGATGTGGACACTGTACTGGCTCTTGGCTATCGGCATGGGAATTGTTGCAGTCTGGAAAGAGAAAAAAGATGTGCGTCAACTTTTGCTGCCATTTTTATTTTTCGTACTTCATATCAGCTATGGCGTGGGAACCTGTTTGGGGCTGCTTCGTATCCCCACATGGAAAAAAGGGAAAGAGAGGAATTCACAGTGAGTGAGACACGTTCAGAATATACGAAAGAAGAGTTGGAAGGATTGCACCGCATCAGTCTTCAGATGTCAAAGGTGTTTGTGGAATTTTGCAAAGAAAATGATTTGACTTGTTATTTTTGCGGTGGTGGCTGTATCGGTGCCATTCGTCATAAAGGATTTATTCCCTGGGATGATGATTTGGATTTTTTTATGCCCCGGCAGGATTATGAGACATTTGTAAGAAAATGGAATACATATGAGAAGGGGAAACGATATATTCTTTCGGATACGACGCTGGATTATGTGGACCGCAATAATTTCGCCACCCTTCGTGACAGTGAGACCACCCAGATTAAGCCGTATCAAAAGGATTTACGGATTGCCCACGGTGTGGCACTGGATGTCATTCCGTTGGATGGATATCCTTTCGGAACATTACAACGAAAATTTCAATGTATGTGGGCGTTGATTTATCAGCTTTTTCGAGCCCAGACCGTACCGGAAAAGCATGGAGGATTGATGGCGGTGGGAAGCCGTTTGCTTCTTTCTGTTTTTCGTGGTAAAAAGATTCGTTATCGCATCTGGAATCTGGCCAAAAGAAAAATGACAAAATATCCGATTGCAGAATGTGATTATATCACAGAGCTTTGTTCCGGACCATTTTATATGAAAAAGAAATACAAAAAGGAATGGTTTGAAAAGGCGGTTTTTGTACCTTTTGAAGGAGAAAGTATGCCTATTCCTGTAGGATATGACGGATATTTGAAAGAAGCCTTTGGAAATTATATGGAACTTCCACCAAAAGAAAAGCAAGTGGCACATCATGATTGTGTTTTTTTAGATTTGGAGCGCCCCTGTGTGCCGGCAACAGGACAACGTCTGCAACAGGAACTTCGACTTTTGCAAAAAAAATGTTTGGAAATTACTCTGGTATTTAAAGAATTTTGTGAAAAACATGATTTGCTTTTCTATTTTTGTGGAGGATGTTGCATTGGAACCCTTCGTCATAAAGGATTTATCCCCTGGGATGACGATATTGATGTTTTTATGCCGCGAAAAGATTATGAGAAATTGTGTGAATTGTGGCCCAAAGAAATGGATGAATCCAAATATCGTTTAAGCCGTACTTCCAAAGAACAGTTTTTGCGTTCTCAGTTGACGATGATTACGGATGAAGAAACTACTTTTGTCAAAGAGCGCCAAATGGATTTGGATATTTCCCATGGCATTCGTCTGGAAGTTTTGCCACTGGATGGCTGCCCATCCTCGCCTTGGAAGCGGAAAATGCAGCTTCTGTGGGGGCTGGCTTACCAGATTTATATCAATCAAGAAGCGCCCACAAGCAAAGGAAAGGGATTGTATCTCATTGGGAAACTTATGCTTGCTCTGGCTCCGGGATGGAAAAACCGCTACCGGATGGCATGCATTTGCGAAAAGCATATGTCAAAATATCCGGTGGAAGAGTGCGAGTATATGACGGAATTGTGTGTACGATACAATTATATGGTAAATGAGTATCCCAAAGAAATTTTTTCCAGTGCTGTGTACAAAGAGTTTGAGGGAGAGATGATGCCGATTCCGGTTGGATATGATACTTATCTAAAAATGGCATTTGGTGACTATATGACCATGCCTCCGGAGGACAAACAAATTCCTTCCCATGACGGTATTGTGGTGGATACAGAGAAGGCATATCCGTATTATAAAGGCGTTTATTATCCCATTAATCGGACAGAGGAGGAGGCATAAATGCAAGCAAAAGAACCGTTGGTATCGGTGATAATTCCGGTCTATAATTCAAAAAAGCGGTTGGCATCCTGTCTGGATCATGTGGCCGCATTGGATTATCCGGCACTGGAGGTAATTGTGGTAGACGACTGCTCCACCGATGGAAGTTTGGAAATTTGCCGGGAATATGAAAAAAAATATCCCTTTTTTCATGTAATTACAAAGGAAAATGAAGGGGTTTCCGCAGCGAGAAACCGTGGACTTGAAGAGGCCCATGGAAAATACATCCAGTTTATTGACAGTGATGATTTTGTGAAAAAAGATGCCACTTCTGCCATGGTCAAACGCATGGAAAAAGATGGAAGCGACCTGGTGATTGCCGGATATTATGATGAAAAAGCAGCAAAAGATCATTTGCCAAAGGATGGTATTTATGAGGGACGAGCCTCTTTTTTAAAGGACTTTCCGGAGCTCTTTTCATCCTATTTTTTGCATGTTCCGTGGAATAAATTATATCGACATGATAGGATACAAGGTGGTTTTCCCAGAGACCTTGACAAAGGAGAAGACTTACTTTTCAATTTGAACGTATTTCGTCAGGCAG
This sequence comes from Eubacterium sp., assembly GCA_022769325.1. Lineage (GTDB taxonomy): Bacteria > Bacillota > Clostridia > Lachnospirales > Lachnospiraceae > Eubacterium_F. The sequence continues at coordinate 4,641 of JALEKC010000179.1, forward strand.
AGAAAATCAGCACCATGAATCAATCGGTTTATGATTATTATAATATTGAAACCGAAAGTTTGTCCTTTCGTTTCCGTGAAAATGCCATGGAGATCGAAGAAAGGCTGTATTTGGAAGTGAAGCAGTTTTATGTGGAATGTGGTGGAGAGGATTTGACTTTTTTGAATCATTTTTATCTTCGGTCCATAAAAAACAAATTTTACGATTTGATGCGGCATTCCGGAAAAAATTACAAAGCATGCCGGGAAAAGATTCAAAGCTGGCTTTCCAGGGACAGCATACAGGGGTTGTATTCAAAGAAAGATGGTTTTTCCCAAAAGGACAAGGTCCTTTTGTTTTGTATGAAACACAAGTGTTGCCGATTCTTGTATTGGTATTATCGATGAAGGAGAAAAAAGACATGAAAAAAATAGGTCTGGTAAATTATGATATGAGTGTCCGGGGAGGTGCCCAGCAGGTGCTTTGCAATATGGCAAATGCGTTGTGTGCGGATTACGAGATTACAGTTATCAGCTTGACGCAGGAAAATGGAGCATGTGCCTATGAGCTGCCGGAAGGGGTTCATTATGAGGTGATGCTTCCCCGAAAAGCAAGAATTCGTGAAGTGTTGACACAGACAAGAGAGTCCTTCTGCCAATGTATCGAAAAACATAAACTGGATCTTGTTTTTTTGCTGGGAGTCTATGCCGGAGGCTGTGGCAGTCTGCTTGGCAGAAAGCAGAAGGTTCCCTTTGTTTTTTGCGATCATGGTGCTTTGTTGAACCAATGGAAACAACTTCCGGTACGACTGATGCGTATGGTGGGATTGAAATTTACTCAGAAAACCGTGGTTTTAACGAAGCAGAGCGAAGAAGCCTATTATCAAAAATTTCACTGTAAAAAGAATCGTGTTATCACGATTTACAATTGGATGGATGATCGTGTGAAAGAAGCGGCGGCACCTTATGACAGTTCTTCGCTGTCGATTTTGACAGCCGGTCGTTTTTCTCAGGAAAAGGGATTGGATTTACTATTGGATACGGCAGCGGCTTTAAAGAAGAAAAAGGACGATTTTGTGTGGGACGTATATGGCGATGGTGAATTAATGGATGAGGTCCGGCAGCGAATCAAGGAAGAAGGACTTGAGAAGAATGTGATCTTAAAGGGATTGACAAATCATATGGAGAAATGTTATCAAAACCATGCCATGTATGTGCTGACTTCTTATCGAGAAGGTTTGCCACTGGTTTTGATTGAGGCAAAAGCTAATGCTCTTCCTCTGGTTAGTTTTGATGTCATTTCCGGCCCAAGAGAGATTATTTCTCATGGGGAAGATGGTATTTTGATCCCTCCTTATGATACGGAAAAAATGGCGGAAGAAATTTATGAATTATTAGAAAAACCGGAGAAACGTCTCCGGCTTTCTGAGAATTCCCAAAACAATCTGGAATTATTTTCAAAAGAAACTATTTTGTCTCAATGGAAGGCTTTGATTCAGGAATTTGTGGGGTAGTGTGAATAAATACCACACCCATGGAAAGGTATAACAACATGGTTTCGATATTTACCGTAAAGAAAATATCATGAAAACAAACAAGGAAAATCAGTACGGCAACAATCAGGCACAATGCCAGACAATAGTCCGGACTGATTTTTTCATTTGCCTGGATACGTTTTACATTTCGCCAAAACAACAAAATGAAAAAGAGAGCCATCACAAGGAAACCAACAATTCCGGTCTCAATCAGAAGGGACAGATAACCATTATGGGTAACATATTGAGTCTGTGCCAGATATCCCTCCGGATCGTGCTCTGTGGCATAAGGCAAAGCATTGTTGAGTGAAAAGCCAAAAACCGGTTTTTCTTTGTATAAATCAAAATAGTGTGTCCAAATGGTGGAACGGTTATTGGTTAAATTATCGCCGCCTACATCTTCCCGCACCAAATCCGTTTCACTTCTCTGTGGTTCTAATTGTCTTCCGACTACTTGCATCGGAAAGAAAATCAGGGAGTAAACAATTAGGAGCCCCACAAGGGAAAGGGCCATATTGCGGATTGCATGGAGAAAAAGCTTTCGTATTGATTTTCGCCCATCTTCCACATAGTGACGATAGGTCATCAGCAAAACAAAGAAAAAGACGGTGCCGATGATACATAAAAATACGGTCCGCGAATTGGAAAGGATGATGTAAGCCACATTGATAATCCCGGTTATCCCAATATAAACATGAATGCCCGTATTTTTCACACAATAATAGGTATAGGCAAGTAAAATCAACAAAATAAAGGAAGTAAAAGCAGCAAAGTTGGGATCGGAAAAAATTCCAAATAACCGGCCGTCAATAATTCCTTGTCGCACCATGTGATTCAATGGACTTATGGTACGATATTGAATATCCATGATATATTGTACCAAGGAAATCACACAGGCAACATTCCACAGAATACTGGAGATTAGCGCAGTGATTTGTATGGTAAAGGAAAACTCCTTTTTTGAAACCATGTGATAATATCCAAAAAATAGAATGACCTGGACGGCAAAGGTCATAACACCCAGTACATTATCAAAAAAAAGATACTCACGATTGATTAATGTTGAAAGACATAAAACAAGTAAAAATCCACCTAGCAGTGCAAACAGGGAATTCATTTTCCATTTGCGAAATCCCTGAATCACATAGGCAAGAGCAAGACATCCTGCGCCCACGATGATGAGTTTATATAAAATATTAGCAAGAGTTCCAATGCAAAAAGTGGAAATTGGAATAATCCGCTGTGTCATGCTGTATATAGCGTAAAATAAGATATAATAGCGTGTGATTTGATTTGTAATTTTCATATTCATCCTCTCAAGGTTCCTCCTGATATTTTTCCTGACAGGACAATAGTATACTCTATCCCATTGATTTTTTCAACTTTTTTTTGTATAATGGGGAAAGGTCTATATGAAAATGGAGGGAAAAAGATGATTCAAATTCGTAAATATATAGAAAATGGGCGACTTTCGCTGGTATATCGCTTTTTGCTGCTGATTTGGGATGCCGTCTGCATTAATTTATGCTCCTTTGCAGCACTTTTTATCCGATATGAATTAAATTGGGACCGGTTTATCAAAAGTGGGATATCCATTGATTATCCCCATGGTTACATTACCACGTTACAGGAAATGATGGTTGTAAATACGTTGCTGACCTTGATTGTATTTGCCCTATTTCGGTTATATAACAGTTTATGGCGTTATGCCAGTCTCAATGAAGTTTTAAATATTGTTTTTGCCTGTGGAATCTCCACGGTACTCCATTTCCTTACGGTATTTGGAACCTATCGCAAATTGCCTCGGTCGTATTTTTTCATTTATTTCATGCTTTTGTTTATTATGACCGTGGGCGTGCGTTTTTCCTATCGGGTTATTCGCCTTTTATATAATGAAAATGTTCATGGGGTGGGCATGCGCAACACCATGGTTATCGGCGGCGGAGAAGCCGGAAATATGGTTATTAATGAATTGAAAATGAGTAAGAAGTTAGATAGTCATATTTGTTGTGTCATCGAT
>JALEKC010000015.1 GCA_022769325.1 Eubacterium sp.
GTAGGTGGAACATTTACTAGCAAAATCACTAGCATCCTTCTGGTCGAAGGTCAATGTTGTGAAGTGCATATACTCATATTGATTTAGGTCCCCTTTTGCGCAATTGCTGCCTGTGCTGCGGCGAGGCGAGCAATTGGTACACGGAATGGTGAACAGGATACATAATCAAGACCAATCTTGTTGCAGAATTCAACAGAAGATGGATCTCCACCATGCTCACCACAGATACCACAGTGAAGTGCACTATTAACTGGTTTTCCAAGTTTCAAAGCTGTTTCCATCAACTTACCAACACCATCCTGATCAAGTTTAGCAAATGGATCGTTCTCGAAGATTTTAGCATCATAGTAAGCATCCAAGAACTTACCAGCATCGTCACGTGAGAAACCAAATGTCATCTGTGTCAAGTCATTTGTACCGAAGCAGAAGAAGTCAGCTTCTTTTGCAATTTCGTCTGCTGTCAGTGCTGCACGAGGAATCTCAATCATAGTACCAACTTCATATTCAAGGTTAGCACCAGCTGCTGCGATTTCTGCATCAGCAGTCTCAACAACAAACTTCTTAACATATTTCAACTCTTTTACGTCGCCAACCAATGGAATCATGATTTCAGGTTTTACATTCCAGTCCGGATGTTCTTTCTGAACTTCGATTGCTGCACGGATAACAGCTTTTGTCTGCATCTTAGCAATTTCCGGATATGTCACAGCAAGACGGCATCCACGATGTCCCATCATTGGGTTAAACTCATGAAGGGAAGCGATGATTGCTTTGATATCTTCTACAGATTTGCCCTGAGCATCTGCAAGTTTCTTAATGTCAGCTTCCTCAGTAGGAACGAACTCATGCAATGGTGGATCCAAGAAACGGATAGTAACCGGATTTCCTTCCAAAGCTTCATAAAGAGCTTTGAAGTCTCCCTGCTGATATGGAAGGATTTTATCCAATGCAGCTTCTCTTTCTTCTACTGTATCTGCACAAATCATTTCACGGAAAGCAGCAATTCTGTCTTCTTCGAAGAACATATGCTCTGTACGGCAAAGACCAATACCTTCTGCACCAAGCTCACGAGCTTTCTTAGCATCTGCAGGTGTGTCTGCATTGGTACGAACTTTCATTGTACGGAACTTGTCAGCCCATGCCATGATACGTCCGAACTCACCAGCGATAGTAGCATCTACTGTTGGGATGATACCATCATAGATGTTACCTGTAGAACCATCGATAGAAATTGGATCTCCTTCGTGGAACTCTTTGCCAGCCAAAGTAAATTTCTTATTTGCTTCGTCCATGTTGATATCGCCACATCCGGATACACAGCATGTTCCCATACCACGTGCAACTACGGCTGCATGGCTTGTCATACCACCACGAACGGTCAAGATACCCTGAGAAGCTTTCATACCAGTGATATCTTCTGGGGAAGTCTCAAGACGAACGAGTACGACTTTCTCGCCACGAGCATTCCACTCTTCTGCATCTTCTGCAGTAAATACAATCTTACCACAAGCAGCTCCCGGAGAAGCACCAAGTGCTTTTGCCATTGGAGTAGCAGCTTTCAATGCAGCTGCATCAAACTGTGGGTGAAGGAGAGTATCCAGGTTACGAGGGTCGATCATAGCAACTGCCTCTTCTTCTGTTCTCATTCCTTCATCTACCAAATCACATGCAATCTTCAAAGCAGCCTGAGCGGTTCTCTTACCGTTACGTGTCTGAAGCATGTACAATTTTTTATTTTCTACAGTAAATTCCATATCCTGCATGTCTCTGTAGTGATTCTCCAGAGTTGCACAAACTTCTTTAAACTGTGCAAATGCTTCTGGGAACTCCTGCTCCATCTGAGCGATTGGCATCGGTGTACGAACACCGGCAACAACGTCTTCACCCTGAGCATTCTTAAGGAATTCTCCCATCAGTTTTTTCTCACCTGTAGCAGGGTCACGAGTAAATGCAACACCGGTACCACAGTCATCACCCATGTTACCAAATGCCATAGACTGTACGTTTACAGCAGTACCCCAAGAATAAGGGATATCGTTGTCACGACGGTATACATTTGCACGTGGGTTGTCCCAAGAACGGAATACGGCTTTGATAGCTCCCATCAACTGCTCTTTTGGATCGTCTGGGAAATCTTCACCGATTTTTGCTTTGTATTCAGCTTTGAACTGAGAAGCAAGTTCTTTCAAATCATCTGCAGTAAGTTCAACGTCCTGCTGAACTCCTCTGTCAGCTTTCATCTTGTCAATAAGTTCTTCGAAGTATTTCTTTCCTACTTCCATAACTACGTCAGAATACATCTGAATAAAACGACGATAGCAATCCCATGCCCAGCGAGGATTTCCGGATTTCTCTGCAATTACGTTTACTACGGTCTCATTTAATCCAAGATTAAGGATGGTATCCATCATACCTGGCATAGAAGCACGTGCTCCGGAACGAACAGATACAAGAAGTGGATTTTCTGTATCACCGAATTTCTTTCCTGTGATTTCTTCCATCTTCACAATGTACTCATTAATCTGTCCCTGAATCTCGTCATTGATTTCTCTGCCGTCCTCATAGTACTGAGTACAAGCCTCTGTTGTAATAGTAAATCCCTGAGGTACCGGAAGACCAAGACTTGTCATCTCAGCAAGGTTTGCACCTTTACCACCAAGGAGTTCACGCATGTTAGCGTTTCCTTCACTGAACAAATAAACCCATTTTGCCATGTTTATTAATTCCTCCTAAATATAGTATTAGTTTTTGACTTTCAAAAACACTTTTGAAATGTCGCTGTGAGTATTATAACACATATCCCCCCTAAAGATAAAGCATTTTTTTGTAAAAAAGGCTTTTTTTTAACTCTTTTTTATGAAAATAACTCACAAAACTTGTGGAAAACATATAAATCAGGTTCCGAAGTATGAAAAATGCATATAATCTTTTCGGTCACCCCAAAATCCTCGGGCAAATCCATATTTACGGAACGCTTTTTCAATATCTCCATTTCGTTTAATGGAGTAGGCATATTTATGAGGTTTCCAGCAGCTTCCTGCCAATACTTTCCTGCCATCAATCATATAATTGTAATTGGAATTTATGTCAATGGCTAACCCCTGCCCATGCTGTCCGGTTCGGGCAGAATATCCGCCGATTTCATAGATCGGTGCTTTTTCTTTTCCTTTATAAATCTCCTGAAAGATTTTTTTCATTGTGGGTGCTATCCTTTTTTGGATACGGAGTGTCTTTACTTTTGTAACCTTCCGTCCTGACATTCCATTGGCAAAATCCCACACCTTTACGCGGATTGTCGTCATATACTTTCCTGATTTTCTATAATTGTACTCACTCTTGCGCCCCCCATAGATACGTTTCCATCTGGACGTATAATTTTCATACTCGTATCCATAGTAATCGGCATAACGGTTGTATTTTGCCGCATTTCCTTCAATAGTTGCTCCATTTTTTACTGTATATGCCATGATTCTATAATGATAGCAGATTCCATTTTTTACCTTTGGCACAATTAGTGATGTCCGGGAAGAACCCTTAAGCGTTTTATATTTTTTCAGCGTTCCTTCTGTCCAGCTGTTTTTTGTTGCAGCACAATAGACAATATAACCGCTTGCACCTTCCACCGATTTCCATGTCAGCTTCATTTTGGTTGGGCCGAGCATTTTCCCTTTAACACCCTTCGGTTTTGCAAATGTTACCAGACATTTTACCACTGTCGCCGAATAACTTTTCGTAACAGCACCCACTGCATAAACCTTATAGTAATATGTAGTCCCTATTTCCAACTTGGTATGTTTCCATGAGGTAACAGATTCTCCGTTAAGAAACACTGCTGTCTGATAGGTTCCATTCTCTTCCATAGCATATTGAATTTCATATCCTGCCACTCCGGTCACTGCCGACCACTGAATCAATGTCTCACTTTGACTTGTTGCTTCAACCTTAACATTCTCTACCATTTTCTGTGGCATGTCAGCCCGAAGAACATTACTGTCCTCTGACAACACATCCACATACTCCCCATAGTTCCACCATTCCACATCACTCCAAACAATCTGCTTTTGCTTAGAGCGCACCATGATTTCATAGGAAACACCGAGTTCAACCTCTTCCTCTATCTCTAGGAAAACACCCCCTGCTTCCATTGCCGCTTCATATCGATAGCTTGAGATGCTGGTAACCTGACAAAATTGCTCTGTACTGTCTGCTTTCCGCAAATACACCAGATACTCATCTGCATTTTTGACTTGTGAGAACCTAACATAAATACCTTTTTCACTCGTTACTGCTTCTGTCAATACCGGAGCCGCTGGTTTTTCATCAGGCTTTTCTGTAGGAAATGCTATAGGTTCTTCTGTGGGTTCTGCAGTGGGCTCTGCAGTGGGCTCCGCAGTGGGCTCCGCTGTCGTTGTCGGCATCCCGGTATTAATAATTACCTCTTCTGTATTATTTTGTGCTGCCTGTACTTCTGTTTTTTGATATTGCTGACCTGCAAAAAGGCTCATTACCATTGCAAGGACAAGCAATAATGCTGTTGTTTTTTGTTTCATACTCTTTTTTCTCCATTTTTACCTATTTACAATTTTCACCTTGTATTTCGGATATTCATCCTTTTTCCTTTATCCATATTTTTCGCTTTTCCTCTTCCGTAAGTTTCCGATATTCTCCAGGTTGTAATGTCTCATCCAGGGTCAGACCACCAATTGCAATTCGCTTCAAATACACAACATAGCAGCCCACGGCTTTTAACATGCGCCGCACCTGATGTTTCTTTCCCTCTGTGATGCCGATAGTTCCGGAAAAAACAGGCTGCTCTTTGCGATTTCCAACCTTAATCCCACCGGCCAAATTCATAATATCTCCCAGTGTCTTTGTGTCACAAAGTTGAATTTGGGCTGGCTTTGCAACCATCCCTCGCAAAGGAATGCCATTTTCAATCTGTCGAATCTTCTCTTGGGACAATTCACCGAGCGCCCAGAATAAATAAGTCTTCGTCACATGATGATCCGGATGCATCAATTCCTGGTTCCATTTTCCATCATTTGTAATAAGCAAAAGTCCTTCCGTCTCTTTGTCAAGCCTTCCCACCGGATGCAATCCCGGCTCAGAAACTCCCTGAAAATAATCCATCACCGTTTTATGCATCTCATCTTTTACCGCTGTAATGCAGCCTTTGGGTTTATGAAACATATAATATTCCATTTTTCCATCCTCTTATAATTTTCATAAAATGCTTGTAGACCTTGTAAACAAAAAAGGCTTGGCAAAAAAACATGATGTCCCCCTGCCGAAGCCTTTTTATGTTATGTCATATTATTTATAATTGACGATTTTTCCAAAATCCGGTTTTAATGAAGCTCCGCCCACAAGGCCTCCATCGATGTCCGGTTTTGCAAATAATTCTGCCGCATTACCTGCATTTACTGAGCCACCATATTGAATGCGAATTTCTGCTGCAGTGGCTTCATCATAAACCTCAGCGATACAATCACGGATTGCTTTACAAACTTCTTCCGCCTGATCTGATGTAGCGGTCTCACCAGTTCCAATTGCCCAGATTGGTTCATAGGCAATGACTGCTTTTTTCGCCTGCTCCGCTGTCACATTCTGGAATGCGATTTTAATCTGCATGCGAATCCAGTCAATGTAAATTCCCTGTTTTCTCTGGGTAAGACTTTCTCCACAACAAATAATCGGAGTGATTCCATGCTCAAATGCTTTGAGAACTTTCTTATTTACTGTTTCATCCGTCTCTGCAAAATACTCGCGTCTCTCGGAATGTCCAAGTACAACATATTTTACTCCGGCATCTGTCAGCATATTCGGTGCAATCTCACCGGTATAAGCTCCACTCTCCTCAAAATACATATTTTCAGCACCAATCTGGATGTTGCTTCCTTTGGCTGCCTCCATACATGGAATAATATCAATGGCCGGTACACAAAATACAACATCAACTTCATCATTGGCAACCAATGGTTTTAATTCATTTACCAAAGCAACTGCCTCTGAAGGTGTTTTATTCATTTTCCAGTTTCCGGCGATAATTTTCTTTCTTGCCATGTTCCTGCTTCCTTTCTGAAAAACTATATATTATTTGTCATCTGCTGCTGCAACACCAGGAAGTTCTTTTCCCTCCAAGAATTCGAGAGAAGCTCCGCCACCAGTGGAAATATGAGACATTTTGTCTCCGTAACCAAGCTGGTTTACTGCTGCAGCGCTGTCTCCACCACCGATAATAGTAATGGCATCTGTCTCAGCAAGTGCTGCGGCAACGGCTTTGGTTCCAGCGGCAAGGGTAGGATTTTCGAACACACCCATTGGTCCGTTCCAAACAACAGTTTTTGCTGTTTTTACTGCTTCTGAATACATTTCAACAGTCTTTGGTCCGATATCACAGCCTTCTTTGGAAGCATCCATCTGATCTGCTGCACATACGGTAGTGTCCACCGGAGCATCGATTGGATTTGGGAAATCATCAATCATTACAGAATCTACCGGAAGAAGAAGTTTCTTACCAAGTTTCTCTGCCTTATCCATCATTTCTTTACAATAATCAATCTTGCTTTCATCCACAAGTGATTTTCCAATTTCATAACCTTTTGCTTTCAAGAATGTGTATGCCATTCCACCACCGATAATCAAGGTGTCACATTTTTCAAGAAGATTGGAAATAACATTCAACTTGTCTGCCACTTTTGCACCACCGAGAATGGCAACAAATGGTCTTTCCGGATTGTTTACTGCATTCCCCAGGAAATCAATCTCTTTCTGCATCAAATAACCAACCACTGCTGTGTCAACATATTCTGTAACACCAACATTGGAGCAATGAGCACGATGAGCAGTTCCAAATGCATCATTTACAAATACATCAGCAAGAGAAGCAAGGTCTTTGGAGAACGCCTCTCCATTCTTGGTCTCTTCTGCACGATAACGTGTGTTTTCAAGAAGGACAACTTCTCCATCTTTCATCGCTTCCACTGCTGCTTTGGCATTGTCACCAACAACATTGGCATCTGCAGCAAATTTTACTTCCTGTCCCAAAAGTTCAGA
>JALEKC010000043.1 GCA_022769325.1 Eubacterium sp.
TATCATTTATCCGGATGATTTCTCTTGTGTCGGTGGATTGAATATGGTTCTTGGTATTGCAATCATACCTTTGATTATTGTATATCTTTGCTTGTCAAAATTTATTATTCGAGGAGTCGCTCTTGGCTCTGTAAAAGGATGATTATGATTTGAATTTTTTTGCATAATATGGTATTAGGAAAGTTTTGGCTAAGGCAGGGAAATGAAAGATGAAGCGATTACTTTATGGTATGGCAGCAGGGCTGCTTATGTTTTTGATGATATGGCAATGGCATAAAAATACGTCTTCGGAAGTTTTTCAGGTGGTAAATACCAGTCCGAAACAGGAGGAAAAGATTGCCTATTTGACTTTCGATGATGGTCCCAGTGAAATCACACCGGGAATATTGGATACATTAAAAAAATATGACGCAAAAGCCACTTTTTTTCTGATAGGGGGAGAAATTACGGAGGAAAGAGAAGGGATTGTAAAGAGAGAAATTGCAGAAGGACACAGCATCGGCGTTCATACGTTTTGCCATAAGAAGGATGAAATGTATTGCAACAAGGAATATTTTTGGGATGATTTTGAAAAATGTGAAAAGAGAATTGAGGAAGTGACAGGAAAAGAAGTACGGCTTCATCGGTTTCCCTGGGGAAGCAATAATGGGTATGTCTGTCCTATCGTGGATGATTTGCTGGAAGAATTGCAAAAAAGAAAGATTAAAAGTTTTGACTGGAATGTGTCCGGAGAAGATTCCGTGGCAGCATCGGTTCCCATGTCAACCATATATCATAATGTGGAAAAGGATGTTTCGAGATTTTCTCATCCTGTTATTTTATTACATGATTCTGCTACCATGAAAAATACAGAAGCAGTATTGGGGGAAATCATTGAAATGGTCCAGGAAAAGGGGTATCGTTTTGATACCCTTGAAACGCGGGAGGAATATATTTTTCCCGAAAGTTGGAGATAAAACTGTTATGAAAAGTCGCTTAAAAAAATATTAATTTTCAAATACTACTTTACATTTGAAATGTTTTTTTGTATACTGTTACAGCAAATTTGAAAAAATAAAGGAGGTACGTACTCACATGAAGGACATGACAAAAGGCTCCCCCATTCGGTTGATTCTGGGATTTGCCATTCCACTTCTTTTGGGGATGCTATTCCAGCAGTTTTACAATTTAGTAGATATGATTATTGTTGGACGTTTTTTAGGTTCATCGGCTTTAGCAGCAGTGGGTTCTACCGGTTCCATAAATTTTATGATTCTTGGTTTTTGTATGGGAGTCTGCAATGGTTTTGCCATTCCGGTGGCTCAAAAATTTGGAGCAAAAGATGAAAAACAATTGCGTTATTATGTGGCAAATAGCATCTGGCTGTCTATTATTTTTGCCGTGGTTATGACAATTGCTGTCTGTGCCCTTTGTCGCAATATCCTTATTTGGATGGATACTCCGGCGGATATTTTTGATGCCTCCTATGCCTATATTATTGTGATTTTTATGGGAATTCCCGTTACTTATCTTTACAATTTGCTTTCCGGATTTATGCGGTCATTGGGAGATAGTAAGAGTCCGTTGATTTTCCTTGTGATTTCTTCGGTTTTAAATATCCTTTTTGATGTTGTCGCCATTGCGGTTTTTCATCTTGGTGTTGCGGGAGCGGCAGTAGCAACCGTACTTGCCCAGGCGATTTCCGGTATCAGCAGCTTGATTTATATGATTCGCAAGTTCCCCATTCTCCGTGTACATGGAGAGGAGTGGAAATGGCGTGGGATTTTTGTAGCTAGACTCTGCAGCATGGGAATTCCCATGGGACTTCAATATTCTATCACTGCCATCGGAAGCGTGATTTTACAAACTGCTGTCAATGGTTTGGGCTCTATGACGGTTGCAGCTATGACAGCAGGAGGGAAACTCAGCATGTTTTTCTGCTGTCCTTTTGATGCCTTTGGTTCTACTATGGCTACGTATGCCGGACAAAATCTGGGTGCCGGGAAACTTCAGCGTGTTACGAAAGGAATGGTACAATGCAGTTTTTTAGCAGCTGGATATAGTATTGTAGCAGCGATTGTCATGATTCTTTTTGGCAAAAATCTTGCCTTGCTTTTTGTGGATTCTACAGAAGTAGAACTTATTGCAAACGTGGCGAAACTGCTTGTTATCAATAGTTTATTTTTTATTCCTCTGGCACTTGTCAATATCATTCGTTTTGCCATCCAGGGGTTGGGATTTGGAAAACTTGCCATCTTTGCCGGTGTGGCAGAAATGATTGGCCGAAGTGTTGTTGCATTCGGATTTGTCGCAAAATTTGGATTTGTGGCAGCTTGTCTTGCCAGTCCATTTGCCTGGATTTTGGCAGATGTATTTTTGATTCCTGCTTATGCATATTGCATCCGGAAACTGAGACCGATGATTCAGGAAAAAATAGAATAAAGGGCTTGTGGGATGCCTCTTCTTTTTGTATAATAATTTCATAAACATGCGGATAATCTTTGCAGAAAGAAACATGGTAAAGAATGGAGAAGAGAATTTATGAAATTATTAGAAGAACGAATTCGAAAAGACGGTATTGTGAAAGAGGGAAATGTCTTAAAAGTGGACAGTTTTTTGAACCATCAAATGGATACGGATTTATTCAATGAGATGGGGAAAGAGTTTAAGCGGTTGTTTGCAGAAAAACCCATTAACAAAATCCTGACGATAGAGGCCTCCGGGATTGGGATTGCCTGTATTGTGGCACAACATTTTCATGTGCCGGTAGTATTTGCAAAAAAATCTCAAAGTATAAATATCGATGGGGATGTATATGCAACGAAAATTCAATCCTTTACTCATAAAAAGGTATATGATGTGATTGTGTCCAAAAAATATATCGGGAAAGAGGATCACATTCTTTTGATTGATGATTTTCTCGCTAACGGCTGCGCCTTGGAGGGATTGATTGATCTTGTACAAAGTGCCGGAGCCACGGTGGAAGGTATCGGGATTGCAGTGGAAAAAGGATTTCAGGAAGGCGGGAAACGAATTCGTGAAAAAGGAATCCAGTTGGAATCTCTGGCAATCGTGGATGCCATGGACAGTCAAACCGGTGAAATAACTTTTCGATAAGAGATTTGGAGGAGTTTTCTATGCGTGATAAAAAGATGGATAATATCTATGAATTGGATGGGAAAGTACCTATTGGTAAAGCGGTTCCTTTTGGGCTACAACATATTCTGGCAATGTTTGTTGCCAATATCGCACCGATTTTAATTGTGGCAGGAGCATGTGGTCTTTCTAATTCGCAGACTACCAATTTGGTTCAATGTGCTATGATGATTGCAGGCATAGGAACTTTGATTCAGCTTTTTCCTCTTTGGAAAATAGGTTCCGGGCTGCCTATCGTCATGGGAATCAGTTTTACTTTTGTCAGTATTTTTTGTGTTATCGGTCCGGAATATGGCTATGGAAGCGTGGTGGGGGCAATTCTCATCGGAGGACTGGTGGAAGGAACTCTTGGTCTTTTTGCAAAATACTGGAGAAAGATTATCTCCCCGATTGTGGCGGCAAGTGTGGTAACCGCCATCGGCTTTTCCCTGCTTTCCGTGGGGGCAACTTCCTTTGGAGGTGGTGCGGGTTCACCGGATTTTGGTTCTTGGAAAAATCTTTTACTTGGTTTTATTACTCTTCTTGCCTGTCTTTTGTTTCAGATTTTTGCAAAATCATATTGGAAACAATTATCGGTTTTGTTTGGTCTGGTAGTGGGATATATCTTGGCAGCCTGCATGGGAGTGGTGGATTTTTCGGCATTAAAGGATTGTGGTGTGATTTCTCTTCCACATTTCCTGCCAGTGACACCGGAATTTCATACCGGTCCTATTGTGACGGTAATCTTGATTTTCCTCGTCTCTGCTACGGAAACCATCGGAGATACCTCTGCTTTGGCTGCCACGGCATTGAACCGTGATGTGACGGATAAAGAAATTACGGGGTCTCTTGCCTGTGATGGTTATATCAGCTCAATTTCAGCTCTTTTTGGTTGCCTTCCGATTACGTCATTTAGTCAAAATGTGGGATTGATTGCCATGACAAAAGTTATCAATCGATTTACCATTGCAACAGGAGCCGTTATTATGATTCTTGCCGGTTTATTTCCGATTTTTGGAGCTCTTCTCAATACCCTTCCGGAAGCGGTTCTTGGTGGATGTACCATCATTATGTTTGGAAATATCGTCATCAGTGGTCTTCAGATGATTAATAATTGCGGCTTTTCTCAGCGGAATATCACTATTGCAGCCTTGTCCCTCAGCGTTGGCATCGGCTTTACTCAAGTGCCGGAAATCTTTTCGATTTTTCCGGATGTGGTGCAAAATGTCTTTGCGGACAATTGTGTGGCAACGGTATTTTTGATTGCGATTATTATGAATCTGGTTTTGCCAAAGGAAAAGAAATCAATTTAATCAAGATAGAATTTGATAAATAGAAGAAAGAAAAGCACACGGGCATTTTTACATTTGCCGGATGTGCTTTTTTTATTCGGTAAAAGGTGCGTGCTTGCTCTTCGGATATGGTTTCTTATGATCGGTAAGATTGGTAAGATAATCCAAACTAGTCTCATAATACACCGCCAGCCGAATAAGTGTCTCAAGAGGAATACTGCGGCTGTCCGTCTCGTAGTGGGAGTAAGTCCGCTGACTGATATGCAAATAATCTGCAATGTCTACTTGTTTTAAATCATGGTCTTCCCGCAAGTCACGAAGACGCTGCAATTTCATAGGGAATCCCTCCAGTCTGTACTAATATAATGATAACATTATTATAAGGGGAAAGAATCATTTTTTATACAGTAAGAACAAAATGGACTATTGAAATGTAGAACAAAATGTGCTATGATAGAAAAGGAAAGGGAATTAATGTAAAAAATATGTTGCTTATTGCATTGATTGGCTGTTATGATTTTTTGGTTCCCATAAATGAGAACACAAAGAGCTTTATGAAAGTGAAAATGAACACATCATAGAAGAGGCTGGTGATTAAATTGAAAAAACAAATAATACTGATTAAATTGAAAAAACAAATAATACTTGACAACTCCTTCAAACCGGTGTATTCTTGTAAACAAGCAAGTAAAATCTTTTTAAATCTATATTCTATGATTCTGATCTTTCTTGCTTATCGATGCGATGAATCCAAACAAAAACCAGGCAGGAAAGGAAGGGATGGAAGAATTGAAAAAAGATTTATCGACAAAGGAATTATTGAGAAACCCTGACGTGTTTGCGGACATCTCCAATGTACATCTTTTTGGGGGAGAAGAGGTGATTCGCCCGGAAGACTTGGAACTGTTGCCCCAGGACATGGTGCATCGGAAAGGGAATGGAAAACTGGAAACACTGATGGGGGATGTGAGGATGCGTTTCAAAAAAGAGGGCATCGTCATCGCCATGATACAGGCAGAAAACCAGGCGGGCATCTGCAATACCATGCCGGTCCGTGACTTGGGCTATATCTATGCCAACTACAAGGAACAGATTAAAGAACAAAAGAAGAAAAATGCAGCCGAGGGGAAACGGTATTTTGCCAGAGAAATCGGGGATGAAGACCGTCTGGAACCCGTGATTACGTTTGTGTTGTACTATGGAAAAGAAGAATGGAAGCGACCGCTGTCTCTTTTGGATATGCTGGATTTGGAGGGAGAGGAGAAAAAGAAGTTGGAACCTTTTCTTCTGAATCACCAACTGCACCTGATTTCACTGACAAATCAGGACAAAGCGACCACGGAAAAATACAAGTCAGATTTCTGGCACGTAGCCACCTACCTATCCGCCAGAAACGACCGAAAGAAGCGGGACCAATTGGTAAGGGAGACCCAGAGGCATATCCGGCATCCGGAGGAACTGATGGACGTACTGTATGCCTTTAGTGAAGATGAACGATATTTAGAGATGAAGGAAGAAGCGAAAGGAAAGGAGGATACTACCATGTGTGAAATG
>JALEKC010000052.1 GCA_022769325.1 Eubacterium sp.
CCAGCGGGAAGTGGCGGAAAGGCTGGGAATCAGTCAGGTCCAGGTCAGCCGTTTGGAAAAGAAACTGCTTTTGGAGATGCGGGAAAAAATCACGGGTAAATTTACGGAAAAAAATCCAGGGAAAAAAGTGAAAAAAGATGTTGACAACAGAAAAATCATGTGGTAGAATAATTCTTGCGTGTTGAGAGATGCGCAAGATAAATGTGGGTTTAGCTCAGCTGGATAGAGCGTTTGGCTACGGACCAAAAGGTCGGGGGTTCGAATCCTCTAACCCACGTAAAGCGATTGAATGATGATTCAATCGCTTTTTTTCTATACAAAATGAGACACGAAAAGAGAGCAGGATAAATTGAAAGGAGCCCGATATGTGGTTAGCAGACGGATGGAAGGATTATGAAGTGATTGATACTTCAAATGGAGAAAAATTGGAACGTTGGGGAGATTATATTCTGGTTCGCCCGGACCCCCAGGTGATATGGGACACCCCTCATGATGCCCCGCAGTGGAAAAAGAAAAATGCACATTATCATCGCAGCAATAAAGGCGGTGGAGAGTGGCAGTTTTTTGATTTGCCCAAACAGTGGGACATCTCTTATGGAGAGCTGACCTTTCATTTAAAACCTTTTAGTTTTAAACATACAGGACTTTTTCCGGAACAGGCAGTAAACTGGGATTGGGCTTCGTCTTTGATTCGCCGGGCCAATCGCCCCATTAAAGTATTGAATTTGTTCGCCTATACAGGAGGGGCTACCGTAGCCTGTGCCAAGGCAGGTGCAGCAGTGACCCATGTGGATGCTTCCAAAGGAATGGTGACCTGGGCCAAAGAAAATGCAGCGGCATCGGGGCTTTCCGATGCGCCAATCCGATATCTTGTGGATGACTGCGTCAAATTTGTTGAACGGGAAATCCGAAGAGGAAATCATTATGATGGAATTATTATGGATCCTCCTTCCTATGGAAGAGGACCCAAGGGAGAAATCTGGAAAATCGAGGAGAAAATTTTCCCGTTGATTCAGTTGTGTACGCGGATTTTATCCAAGGATCCCTTGTTCTTTTTAATCAATTCCTATACCACCGGCTTACAGCCGGCAGTGCTGTCATATATGCTTGAACTTGAGGTGGGCAAGGTCTTTGGCGGCAAAGTGACAGCGGACGAAATCGGCCTTCCGGTAAGTGCCAGTGGTCTGGTTTTACCATGTGGCGCCAGTGGTCGTTTTGAAATGTGTGACAACTCAAAATAGAACAAAGGTACGTCGACAAATGTAGAGAAAAATCCACTGTAAAGTTATCCACAAAATAAGATGCCGAATTGCGATATTTGTGAGTTATACACAGACTTATCCACATTATCCACAAGTTTGGTAGACTTTTGTAGGTAAAAATAAGCCTGGATGACAATTTTTCGAGTTGTATGACAACTCGAAAAAAGATTGTGATTTTGCTGTCTTTTTTGAAATTTTTGGTTGCTCATTTGTGCATTTTGTTGTATAATAAACTCATGGGATAAGCATTGGATAAAGTGCTTTACAATCCCGAATATTATGGGCAAAGGAGCTGATTATCATGAATTTAGTAATTAGTGGAAAAAATTTAGATATAACGGAGGGCTTACGTTCTGCCATTGAAGAGAAGATTGGCAAACTCGAGAGATATTTCACGGACACAACGGAAGTACATGTTACGTTGAGTACAGAGAAAAATCGCCAGAAAATTGAGATAACAATTCCGATGAAAGGAAGCATCATTCGTGCGGAGGAAGTAAGTTCCGATATGTATGTGTCCATTGATTTGGTGGAAGAAGTCATCGAAAGACAGCTTCGCAAATATAAAAATAAATTAATTGATAAAGAGCAGAACGCAGCACATCTGAGCCAGTCCTTTATCGAAACGGACGATTATGAGGAAGAGGATATCCAGATTATCCGTTCCAAAAAATTTGCGATGAAACCGATGGATCCAGAAGAAGCTTGTGTGCAGATGGAATTAATCGGACACAATTTCTTTGTATTCCGCAATTCCGAGACCGATGAAGTAAATGTAGTTTATAAAAGAAAAGGAAATACATATGGCTTGATTGAACCGGAGTTCTAAATCGATTTTGAGAAGAACAGACAAACCGGCATACTGAGTGGATTTGTAGTCAGTATGTCGGTTTTTTTGTGACAAACTTGTGAACGGTTTGTAAAAAACAGCCGAAAAACAAAATATGTATTGAAAGAAAGACTTTCAAGTGATAAAATAGTCAAAGGTTATGATTTGAAATACTATACATTTATTGTATAGAAAAATATATGGAGAGTGAACACATGGGAATTTTAACTAAGCTTGTTGGAACGCACAGCGAAAGAGAAGTAAAACGAGTGCTTCCTATTGTAGACAAAATTGAGTCTCTGGAACCGGAGTATGAAAAATTATCCGACGAAGAATTGAAAAATAAGACCAGAGAGTTTAAAAATCGCCTCGAGGGGGGAGAGACGTTAGATGATATTTTGCCGGAAGCCTATGCTACAGTACGTGAGGCTGCCAAGAGAACCATTGGCATGCGTCATTATCGTGTTCAGCTGATTGGAGGCGTGATATTGCATCAGGGACGTATTACGGAGATGCGTACCGGTGAAGGTAAGACGTTGGTATCCACCCTTCCTGCTTATCTGAATGCATTGGAGGGAAAAGGCGTTCATATCGTTACGGTAAATGATTATCTGGCAAAGCGTGATGCGGAATGGATGGGACAGGTACATGAATTTCTCGGCCTTACCGTTGGATGTATTTTAAATAGCATGGACAATGATGAGCGTAGAGAAGCTTATAATTGCGACATTACTTATGCAACCAATAACGAACTGGGATTTGACTACCTTCGTGACAACATGGTGATTTACAAAGAGCAGCTGGTTCAGAGAGAATTAAATTATGCCATTGTGGACGAGGTGGATTCCGTCTTGATCGATGAGGCGAGAACCCCTTTGATTATTTCCGGAAGCAGTGGGAAATCTACCAAGATATATGAAGCTTGTGACAATCTTGCCAAGCAGTTGAAACGTGGTACGGCAAAAGAGATGTCCAAGATGGACTATATTATGCAGGAAGATGATATGGAGACGGGAGACTTCGTTGTGGACGAAAAAGAGAAAACCGTCAACTTGACTGCACAGGGTGTGGCAAAAGTAGAGAGATTTTTCCACATTGAAAACCTGGCAGATCCGGAGCATCTTGAAATTCAGCATTGTATCATTTTGGCCCTTCGTGCCCACAATTTGATGTTCCGTGATAAAGATTATGTGGTAAAAGATGATGAAGTTTTGATTGTCGATGAATTTACCGGACGTATTATGCCGGGACGCCGTTATTCCGACGGACTCCATCAGGCCATTGAGGCAAAAGAGCATGTAAAAGTAAAGAGAGAGAGTAAAACTCTTGCCACTATTACATTCCAGAACTTTTTTAATAAATATACAAAAAAATGTGGTATGACCGGTACGGCATTGACAGAAGAAAAAGAATTCCGTGAGATTTATGGAATGGACGTTGTGGAAGTGCCCACCAATAAGCCGGTCGCCCGTATTGATTATAACGATTCAGTATATAAGACCAAGCGGGAAAAATTAAATGCCATCGTGGAAGACATTACCGGATGCTATGAGCGCAAACAGCCGGTTCTGGTAGGTACCATTACCATTGAAGCGTCCGAAGAACTGAGCGATATGTTGAAACGACGCGGCATCAAACATAAAGTCCTCAATGCCAAGTATCATGAAATGGAAGCAGAGATTATTGCAGATGCCGGTGTGGCAGGTGCCGTCACCATTGCCACCAACATGGCTGGTCGTGGTACCGATATTAAACTTGGGGAAGGTGTTCAGGAACTGGGTGGCCTTCGTATCATTGGTACGGAACGTCATGAATCTCGTCGTATTGACAATCAGTTGCGTGGACGTGCCGGACGTCAGGGAGACCCGGGTGAATCCAAGTTTTATATTTCCCTGGAAGATGATTTGATGCGTTTGTTTGGTTCCCAAAATCTTATGAGTGTATTTAATTCACTTGGTATGCCGGAGGGTGAGCAGATTCAGCACCGTATGTTGAATAAAGCCATCGAGCGTGCCCAGATGAAAATTGAAAATAACAACTACGGAATCCGTAAAAATCTGTTGGAATATGATATTATTAACAACCAGCAGAGAGAGATTATTTATGCGGAACGCCGTAAAGTTCTGGATGGAGAGAGCATGCGTGATACCATCTATGGTATGATTGATGAAGTTATTGAAAAATACGTGACCCGTACCATTGGTGATGACCAGATTCCGGAAGATTGGGATTTGGCAGAATTGAATATGAATCTTTTGCCGATTATTCCATTTGAGCCTATTACCTTTGATCCGGAACGGGATAAGGATTTAAACAAAGCCGGATTGATTCAAAAGTTAAAAGAAGAAGCACTTCGTTTGTATGAAACAAAAGAAGCAGAATTTCCGGAACCAGAGCAGATTCGTGAAATTGAGCGTGTGATTTTGCTTAAAGTAACGGATCAGCATTGGATGAATCATATCGATGATATGGATCAGTTGCGTCAGGGTATCGGTCTTCAGGCATATGGTCAGAGGGATCCGGTAACGGAATATCGTTTCCAGGGATATGATATGTTTGAAGAAATGACAGAATCTATTCGCGAGGAGACAGTAAAAGCTTTGATGCATGTTCGTATTGAACAAAAGGTAGAACGTGAGCAGGTGGCAAAAGAAACCGGTACCAATAAAGACGATTCCGCCAATGCACCGGTGCAGAGAAAGACGGATAAAATCAGCCGTAATGCCCCTTGCCCTTGCGGAAGTGGTAAAAAATATAAATATTGTTGTGGAAAGTAGAGACGACACGTGGTAGAATTAGATAATTATAAAGTAGAATTAAATTCCTATG
Source organism: Eubacterium sp. (assembly GCA_022769325.1). Classification (GTDB taxonomy): domain Bacteria; phylum Bacillota; class Clostridia; order Lachnospirales; family Lachnospiraceae; genus Eubacterium_F. Next base: position 4,921 of record JALEKC010000052.1, read on the forward strand.
AGCAGCCCCTGGCAGAAGTGATTGATTCTCTCAATTTGGGAGAAAAGCGGTATCGTATCGAAGAGCTGGAAAAAAATATGGAAGCTCCGGACTTTTGGGATGATTCGGAAAAAGCCAGTCAGTCCATGAAAGAAGTCAAAGATTTAAAAGATATCGTAGGGCGTGCTGATGGACTAAAGCAAAAATACGAAGACATCATGACCCTTATTGAGATGGCATATGAGGAAGAGGACGAGGAACTGGCAGCAGAAATTGCCCAGGAGTTAAAGGAGTTCACTTCTGAATTTGACGATCTTCGTATTACGACAATGCTGACGGGAGAGTATGATGACAGTAATGCCATTCTCACGTTGCATGCCGGAGCCGGTGGAACAGAGAGTTGTGATTGGGCAAGTATGCTTTGCCGCATGTACCAAAGATGGGCAGAGAAAAAGGGATATTCGGTGGAAATGCTGGATTTCCTGGATGGGGATGAAGCCGGTCTTAAGTCGGTTACTCTTCAGATAAATGGAACCAATGCGTATGGCTATTTGAAAAGTGAGCATGGCGTCCACCGCCTGGTTCGTATTTCCCCCTTCAATGCGGCTGGAAAGCGCCAGACCTCATTTGTGTCCTGCGATGTAATGCCGGATATCGAACAGGATTTGGATATTGAGATTGCAGATGATGATATTCGTATCGATACATACCGTTCCAGTGGAGCCGGTGGACAGCATATCAATAAGACGTCCTCGGCCATCCGTATCACCCATTTCCCGACGGGAATTGTGGTTCAATGCCAAAACGAGCGGTCTCAGCATATGAATAAAGATAAAGCGATGCAGATGTTGAAAGCCAAATTATATTTGTTGAAGCAACAGGAAAATCGAGAAAAAGAATCCGATATCCGGGGAGAACAAAAAGAAATTGGATGGGGAAATCAAATCCGTTCTTACGTAATGCAGCCTTATACCATGGTAAAAGATCATCGTACCAACGTGGAGAGTGGCAATGTGGCAGCTGTCCTGGATGGAGATTTGGATGCATTTATCAATGGATATTTAAAATGGATCAACAATCGTTGATAAAGAAAGTGAGGAGGAGGTAAGGATGAAAGAAGTTATTGTATTTTATTTAAGTGATAAAGAGTATGGCATTGAAATCAGCAAAATGCAAAGTCTTGAAAATTATCGTGAAATCCAGCATGCTAATGACCTCCCGGAGGGAATAAGCGGGCTGGTAAAAATTCGGGATGAAATTTTCCCGGTATATGATTTGAAAGAAAAATTCTGTCTTCCGGCAAGGGAAGTGACAGAAAACACGAAAATTCTTCTCCTTCTAACCCATGTGGGAAAAATTGCAATTGTGGCAGACCACGTTGGAAAAGTATTTCGCGCAGAAGATGGGGATGTGCAGGACTTTCCGCGGGTAGCAAGGACAAAGGGAACCGAGTATATTGACTTTATAGCCAAGCGAGGAAATGAGTTAGTTGTTGTGGTAGATCCCGACGCATTGCTGAATAGTGAGCAATGTGCCGCGATTCAGGATAGAGAGTTTCGTTTTGATGAATAATCAGGATGATACAAATACAAAATATGGAGGAAAATTATGAAAATTGCAGTATTAGGTTATGGTACAATTGGTTCGGGTGTTGTGGAAATTGTGAATACAAACGCAGCAACCATAGCAAAACGTACCGGTGAAGAAGTTGAAGTGAAATATGTGCTTGATTTGCGTGAATTCCCGGGAGATCCCGTACAGGATATTTTGGTGCATGATTATTCCATCATTGCGGAAGATGAAGATGTAGATATCATTGTGGAGACAATGGGAGGAACCAAACCGGCATATGATTTTGTGAAAACTGCCCTTCTCAATGGAAAAAGCGTTTGCTCTTCCAACAAAGAACTAGTGGCAGCTCATGGTGCTGAACTTCTTCAGATTGCCAAAGAAAAAAATGTGAATTTCTTTTTCGAGGCAAGTGTAGGAGGAGGAATTCCGATTATTCGTCCACTGAATCAATGTATTACTGCAGATGAAATTGAATCAATCAATGGTATATTAAATGGAACCACCAACTTTATTTTGACCAAGATGGCAGATGAAGGAGCAGACTTTGATGTAGTATTAAAACAGGCACAGGAACTTGGTTATGCGGAAAAAGATCCTACCGCAGATGTGGAAGGATACGATGCCTGCCGTAAAATTGCCATTCTGACTTCTCTGGCTTACGGTCAGCAGGTAGATTACCAGGATATTTATACCGAAGGAATTACGAAAATAACAGCAGAAGATTTTCAATATGCAAAGAAAATCAATGCTGCCATTAAAATATTTGGAACAAGTAAAAAAGTCGGTGACCAAGTCTATGCAATGGTTGCTCCGCAGATGGTATATTCTTCGGAACCATTATATAGTGTAAATGGTGTATTTAATGCCATTTCTGTAACAGGAAATATGCTTGGAGAAGTGATGTTTTATGGTGCCGGCGCCGGAAAACTTCCGACGGCAAGTGCTGTGGTATCGGATGTTATTGATGCGGCGATTCACAAAGGGGAAAATGTAGCTGTGACATGGGAAAGCGAGAAACTTTCCATCGCTCCTATGGAGGAAATGGAAAATGCATTTTTTGTTCGTGTGGCAGAAGCAGATCGCAGTAAGATTGCCGAATTGTTTGGGGATGTTACCATGATAGATGCAGGAATTGCCGGTGAGTGTGGATTTATCACACCGGTGATGAAAGAAAAAGTATTTGCGGAAAAAGCAGAAAAATTGACATCTATGATTACACGAATTCGTGTAAATGCATAATAAAGTAATAAGACCAGACATGGAAAGACGGAGGTAAAGAAGAGATGTTAGTCGTTAAGAAATTTGGTGGCACATCCGTTGCCAACAAAGAACGTATTTTCAACGTGGCAAAGCGTTGTATCGAAGATTATCAAAAAGGAAATGATGTAGTTGTTGTTCTTTCGGCCATGGGAAAACAGACAGACGTATTGCTGGAGATGGCAAATGATATCAATCCCAAAGCCTCAAAAAGAGAACTTGATATGCTTCTCACAACCGGTGAGCAGACATCTGTTGCTTTGATGGCAATGGCAATGCAGTCCTTAAATGTGCCTGCTATTTCGCTCAATGCATTTCAGGTTGCCATGCATACATCATCCGTGGCAGGAAATGCACGATTGAAAAAAATTGATACGGAGCGTATTCAGCACGAATTAGAGCAGAAAAAAATTGTAATTGTAACCGGATTCCAAGGTGTCAGCCAATATGATGATTATACCACATTGGGACGAGGCGGTTCCGACACCACAGCGGTAGCATTGGCAGCAGCACTTCGTGCCGATTCCTGTGAGATATATACCGACGTAGACGGCGTTTATACAGCCGATCCAAGAATTGTAAAAGATGCTAAGAAGTTAGATGAAATCACCTATGATGAAATGCTGGAATTGGCAAGTCTTGGTGCAGGCGTATTGCACAATCGCTCAGTGGAAATGGCAAAAAAATATGGAGTACAATTGGTTGTGCGCTCTAGTTTAAATACATCGGAAGGAACGGTAGTTAAGGAGGAAGTAAAAATGGAAAAAATGCTTGTAAGTGGAGTGGCATGTGATAAAAATGTAGCTAGAATTGCGGTTGTTGGATTGGAAGACCAGCCTGGTGTGGCATTTAAGTTATTCCGTCATTTGGCAAATCATAATGTAAATGTGGATATGATTCTTCAGTCCATTGGTCGTGACAATTCCAAAGATATCAGCTTTACGGTAACAGGAGATATGGCAGATGTTGCTGTGGAGACGGTGGAAAGACATCGCAGTGGAAGTTTGAAATGCCAGGATGTCAAAGTGAAGAAAGATGTTGCAAAAGTTTCCATCGTCGGTGCTGGTATGCAGTCCAACCCAGGTGTTGCTGCTCGTATGTTTGAGGCATTGTATTCTGCCAATGTAAATATTCAGCAGATTTCAACTTCTGAAATTCGAGTGACAGTGCTGATTGACAGAGAAGATACCGATCGTGCCATGAATGCGGTTCATAAAGAATTTGACTTCTAAATCATCACACGAAATAAAAGATTGAGATGCAAAAAGGTTGCCACATTGAAATAATGTGGCAATCTTTTTTTGACAAAAGCCTGACAGGCACCATCGTACTTGTCAGGCTTATTCCGTTACTATATAACCGTTTTGATAACAGATAGAATCTGTTCTGGTTCGAATGGTTTCTGAATGAATTCGGAAGCGCCAAGTTTGATAGCTTCCACCATCTTGGATTTTTGTCCTGCTGCTGTGACCATGATAACCTTTGCGGAATTATCTAATTCCATAATTTTTTCCAAAGAACCAAGACCATCCAAAACAGGCATCGTAATGTCCAAAGTAACCAAATCAGGCTTTAATTCGATATATTTTTCATATCCGGTCTGACCGTCACTGGCTTCTCCGATAATTTCATAGCCATTCTCCGTAAGAATATTACGTAATATTTTTCGGGATGTACGAGAGTCATCCACAATTAAAACTGTTGCCATATATAACAACCTCCCTCTGGTATCATTTTCATTTTTGTATTCGGAACCCGCTGATTTACTGCTTCTTGGCAAATGCCAACGAATTGCTCTGTATCATCACAGCTTTACCAATAAATCTACTTTCTTACCGGTAATATAGAGTGGAAGCACATAAAATGGTGAATCTTCTTTAATGGTGCCATCGAAGTGGAATTCAGGAGGAAGCATGTCAATTACAACTTCCTTATAACTCAATTCAGTTGCATACAAACCATTGATGCAATTTGTAAATTCGCAGACAGAGTCCAAAGCGTCTTCGTCCGGCTTTTCGAAATATTCTCCGGCATATCCATCGGCGATGGTAAGAATTGCATCATCATCACTGGCAAACCCAAGAAATCCGTCATAAGCACCGGCAGTTTTCTGACCAGCTATGTATTTGGCAGAATATTCGGTCACTTCCTGTGCCTGTCCAATTCGGATATAAGAACTGATAAAACGTACGATGTTACGCAAAACTAGTCCCATCATATCCAAGTAGGCTTCATTGTCGGTGTTGACAAAACTAGGAAGAAGACGTTCAAAGTCGCCATATTTAATGGCATCGATAGCACTATTTGTAAGCCCTTCCTCTTTTTGAAATGCCTCAACATTTTCTTGAATTTCATCACGATTCATTACATGATTTTCTTCCAAAGCCTGAACAAAAATCAAGTATGGATTGCCTTGCAGCTGCAATAAGTGGGAAATATCCGCATCGGTTAAGTATCCTTTTTCGATGGCGAGATCTCCGAAACGTTTGTCACTTTGCATCTGAAGATGGTTCAATTCATCTGCCTGTTTGCGAGTGAGTAATCCTTCAGATTCTGCAATCAACCCCAATTTAACACGGTTTGCACGCATATATTCCATACATAAGATGAACTGCTCATTGGTTATCTTTTTCTTATTCAAAAGATAATTCCCAAAAAACTGACTAAACATAATCCTTCTCCTTTCCAGGTAATAATAATTCGCTAAAATGCATTTTGTTCAAAGAGATTTCACTTGTAAAAATCCTAAAAATATTATACTATAGATTTAGAAAAAAAGAAAGTTTTTTTGATGAACTTTTAAGAAAAAATCGATTATTTTAAAGGAGAAAATAAATGGCAGGATCAACATGGGGAGAGATATTTCGGATTTCAACATGGGGCGAATCTCATGGGAAGGGAGTAGGTGTTGTGATTGACGGCTGTCCGGCAGGGTTACCGCTTTCGGAAGAAGAGATTCAAGCCTATCTGGATAAGAGAAAGCCCGGAGAAACCAAATATTCCACCCCTCGCAAAGAAGCGGACAAAGTGGAGATATTATCCGGTATTTTTGAGGGGAAGACAACCGGAACTCCTATTTCGCTTGTGGTTTTTAATACGTCACAAAAATCCAAAGATTATTCCGATATTGCTTCGATTTACAGACCGGGGCATGCCGATTATACCTTTGACCAAAAATATGGAATCCGGGATTACCGGGGAGGCGGACGATCATCCGGAAGAGAAACCATCGGAAGAGTGGCAGCAGGAGCCATAGCCCTCAAAATTCTAGAGGAAATGGGCATTGAAGTACGTGCTTATGTCAGCCGAATTGGTAATATTGAAGCGAAGGCGGAAAATATTTCTTTAGAAAACATTGAAAAAAGTCCGCTGCGTATGCCTGACTTGGAGGCCTCTGCCCGGGCAGAAGAATTTTTGCTGCAGCAGATGAAAGAGAAAAATTCGGCGGGAGGCATCATTGAATGTGTAGTAAAAGGGATGCCTGCCGGAGTGGGAGAACCGGTTTTTGGAAAATTGGATGCCGCTTTGGCACAGGCAGTGATGTCGATTGGAGCCGTAAAAGGTGTGGAAATCGGAGATGGCTTCTTGGCAGCTGCTGCCACCGGAAAAGAAAATAATGATGCCTTTTGTATGGGTAATGAGGGGAAAGTGAAAAAAGTGACCAATCATGCAGGGGGGATTCTCGGCGGTATGAGCGATGGAAGTGATATTTTGCTTCGGGCAGCCTTTAAGCCTACCCCATCTATTTTTTCACCACAGCAGACGGTGACCAAAGAGGGAGAGCCGGTGACGGTGGAAATCAAGGGGCGTCACGATCCTATTATCGTGCCTCGTGCCGTGGTGGTTGTGGAAGCAATGACAGCACTGACCCTTGTGGACAAACTGTTTGTGGGAATGACTTCTCGTCTGGATCGAATTCTTGATTTTTATGGAAGATAAATACGGAAGCCCCTTTCAGTATCGAAATATTCTTTTCCCTCATAGGATATAGTAAAGTCCAAAAAAAGGGGAACAGATATGAAAACCAGACCAAAGGAACGCAAGGAACCGGAAAGAGGCCGGACGGTTGAGGATGAGACAACGATATATGAACTGGATTTGGAATGTTTGCAAGGGCGTTGTTCTTCTTCCCGGCAGGAAAAAGAGAAGAATGAATAGAGAAGAGGTGTCGCAATATAGCGACACCTCTTTTGGCGAAGATAGAAAGGAAGAATTAGCAGAAATTGCCAAACCCGCCAAAGCTGCTATTCCCTCCACAGCAGCACAGCAAAATTAAAATCCAGATGATCCAGCTGCATCCGCAGTCGCTGCCTCCTCCGAATCCTCCGTTGCCTCCACAGCAGGATGTCAAGAGAAGAATGATGATGATCCAGGTGCAGCAGTTGTTCCCAGCATCGTGGCAAGAGCATCCACCGCCGCAGTTTGTTGCTGATAAATCACTCATAGTTAGGTGCCTCCTAAATTGTTTTACAATATCATTTTATGTAGGAGGGCTTGCCTTGTTACTAAAAATTTGATATAATACATGCGGATATGTTGTTTATTCAAAACCGAGGAGAAGGAAATGAAACGGATTATAAGTATTTTTCTGGTATTGTGTCTGTGTATTATGTCATGTGGATGCAGTATTCAGAAGAAAAAAGGGGAAACTGTGTCAGAAAGCGCAGAGGGTTCTCAGGATGAGGAAGATATTCTGAAACAGGCAGGAAAGATATTAAAACAAATGTCAATGGATGAAAAAATCGGACAATTGTTTTTGATCGATTTAAACGAACTGTCGGAGGATGGAACTCCCATTACGAAAATGACAGAAAAGTTAAAAGAAAAAATGGAAACCTACCATATTGGCGGAGTTATTTTGGATAGTTCCAACATTGAAAGTGTAGAACAAATTTGTCAATTGACAAAAGAACTGGCATCTTTGGAAGGTGTTACTCTTTACATTGGAACCGAAGAAGAAGGGGGCGGCAGTCGCTCCATTGCGGTTCATAATAAAGAAATTGATGGAACCGGGTATATCAGTCCCAGCGATATGGGGGGGAATATGTCGGAGGATCAGCTGGAGGACACAGGAAAGGTGATTGCCAGAGAATTGAAAGAACTGGGATTCAATTTCAATCTGGCTCCTTGCGCCGATATATGGAAAGTGGAAGATGTCAATCGGATTTCCATGGCAGAAATTCGCAATGTTGCCATGCAGGCAGTAGGTGACCCGCCGAAAGAGCCAAAGATAAAAAAGAAAATGTCAAAAAAGAAGGCTAGAAAGCGTAAGCAAAAGTATGAAAAAAAACTGGCAGCTTATGAAAAAAAAGTGCAGGCCTATCTGGATGAATATTTAGTAAAAGATGCCAAGCAATCCTGCTTTTCCGATGTTGAAGAGGTGGTGGGCATGGCGGCAGAAGCCATGGTTACCGGCATGAAAGAAGAGGGACTGGCGACCGCAGTTAAGACTTTTCCGGGGCTTGCCCCGGTGGCAAGATATCATAAGATGATTCCTTGTGAAATCGATACCGGATTGTCGCAGCTTCGCAGAGAAAATTTCTCTACCTTTTCAGCAACCATGGATGCAGATACCAATATGATGATGGTTGGACATGTGATATTGAGTAAAATTGACAAATCTGTGCCGGCTTCTTTTTCCAGGACTATTATGTCAGATTTGATTCGGAAAGAACTGGGATTTGAAGGGGTATTGTTTACAGAAGCCTTGAATTTGCCGGTAATTACCAATCAATACACACCGGAAGAGGCAGAAATAAAAGCCTTGATTGCCGGAGCAGATATGCTTTACAATCCGGTGGATTTAGAAGAAGCCATTTTTCATGTGTCACGGGCAGTGATGTCTGGGGATATTAGTGAGAAACAGATTGACCAGGTGGTGCTTCGTATTCTTCAGGATAAAATCCAGCAAGGGATTTATCAATATAAAACAAATTAAAACCAAACAGTTACGCGAAAGCGGCAAAAGGAGGACAAAAAAGTGGAAAAGAAAGAGATGCTCTATGAAGGAAAGGCAAAAAAAGTTTATGCAACAGATGTAGAAGACGTTTATATCGTAGATTATAAAGACGATGCAACGGCTTTCAATGGCGAGAAAAAAGGTACGATTGTGGGAAAAGGTGTAATTAACAATCGTATGACCAACTTCCTGTTTCAGAAATTAGAAAAAGCCGGAGTTCCTACACATTTTGTAGAAGAACTCAGCGACCGTGAGACCGCTGTAAAAAAAGTTGAAATTATCCCACTTGAGGTAATTGTCCGCAATACGGCAGCTGGAAGCTTTTCCAAACGTCTGGGCATTGAGGAAGGAAAAAAACTCCTTTGTCCGACATTGGAATTCAGTTATAAAGATGATGCTTTGGGAGATCCACTGATTAATGATTACTTTGCAAAAGCAATCGGAATTGCAACCCAGGAAGACATCGATACCATTACCAAATATGCATTTATGGTAAATGATTTTCTGGTTGAATTTTTCAAAGAGTGCGGCATCGAATTGATCGATTTTAAAATTGAGTTTGGTAAAACTCCGGATGGAACTATTATCTTGGCAGATGAGATTTCACCGGATACTTGTCGTTTCTGGGATATTAATACAAGAGAGAAATTGGATAAAGACCGTTTCCGTCGTGATCTTGGCGGTGTGGAAGATGCTTATAACGAAGTGGCAAAACGAATTGGTTTGACAAAATAAGGAAAGGACAGGCAGATGAATTCCCAGAGCGAAGAATATAAAATGGATGGACTTCACGAAGAATGTGGAGTGTTTGGTATGTATGATCTGGATGGAGGGGATGTAGCCTCCTCCATCTATTATGGGTTGTTTTCGTTGCAGCATCGCGGACAGGAGAGTTGTGGTATTGCCGTAAGTGATACCAATGGTCCGAAACGTAAAGTCGATGCTCAAAAAGGAATGGGGCTTGTCAATGAAGTTTTTGACGAAGAGAATTTGTCAAAATTAAAAGGTAATATTGGAGTGGGGCATGTACGTTATTCCACCGCGGGTGCCAGCAATAGTCAGAATGTACAGCCGTTGGTGCTGAATTATGTGAAAGGTACCTTGATGTTAGCACACAATGGAAACCTTGTGAATGCTCACAAATTGCGGGAAGAGATGGAGTACACCGGGGCGATTTTTCATACGACGATTGATACGGAAGTAATCGCCTATTTGATTGCCAGAGAGCGTCTTCATACGCCTACGGCAGAGGAAGCAGTAAAAAATGCCATGATGCGGTTGCAGGGAGCCTATTCTCTTATTATTTCCAGTCCCCGTAAATTGATTGGAGCAAGAGATCCTTATGGATTCCGACCGTTGGTTATTGGTAAGCGCGACAATAGTTACATCCTTGCTTCTGAAACCTGTGCGTTAGATGCGGTAGGCGCAGAATTTGTACGGGATGTAAAGCCGGGAGAAATTGTCATGCTGGATGCCGATGGAATTCAGTCGGATGAAACCCTTTGCAACCAGCATTCTGCAAAATGTATTTTTGAATATATTTATTTTGCCAGACCTGACAGTTATTTCGATGGCATTAGTGTCTACAATAGTAGAATTATGGCTGGAAAGATTCTTGCCCAGATGCATCCGGTGGAAGCAGATATTGTTGTTGGCGTTCCGGAATCTGGAAATGTGGCGGCTATGGGATTTTCTTTACAATCCGGAATTCCATATGGTACGGCTTTTATAAAAAACAGTTATGTGGGACGTACCTTTATTAAGCCCAAACAATCCGCCAGAGAAAGCAGCGTCAAGATTAAATTAAATGTATTAAAAGAGGTGGTTCGCGGTAAGCGGGTTGTGATGGTGGATGATTCCATTGTCCGGGGAACTACCAGCGAGCGCATTGTGCGTATGTTAAAAAATGCCGGTGCCAAAGAAGTGCATGTGCGAATCAGTTCACCACCATTTTTGTTCCCATGCTATTTTGGAACCGATGTTCCCAGCTGCGATCAGTTGATTGCTCACAACAATACAATAGAACAGATTTGTAAAATGATTGGAGCGGATTCTCTTGGTTATCTGGATGGTGAACGTCTGGATGAACTTATCGAAGGGGATAAGGGGTATTGTGATGCCTGCTTTTCCGGAAATTATCCGGTAGAACCACCCCAAGAGGATATTCGCGGTGAATATGAACAATAGAGGTTACGATTCCGGGCTTGTTCGTGAAAGAGCAGCGAGTCGTCGTGCTTGCACGAAAGAATTGCTGTTCTTTGGCAACCCGGAGTTGCTAATAACATAAGTAAGAAAGGAAGTATGATATGAGTACAGACAGATATACCAGTCCCTTGTCCGAACGTTATTCCAGCAAGGAAATGCAATATATATTTTCCCAGGATATGAAATTCTCCACCTGGAGAAAATTGTGGATTGCCTTGGCAGAAACAGAGAAAGAATTAGGTTTGAAAGATGCTGATGGAAATCCTCGTATCACAGATGAGCAGATTGAAGAAATGAAAGCTCATATTTATGATATAAATTATGATGTAGCAAAGGCACGTGAGAAAGAAGTGCGTCATGATGTTATGAGCCATGTGTATGCCTATGGTCAGCAATGCCCGAAAGCTGCTGGAATTATCCATTTGGGGGCAACCTCTTGTTATGTTGGCGACAATACAGATGTCATCATTATGACAGAAGGGTTAAAATTGGTAAAGAAGAAATTGGTCAATGTCATCCATGAACTTTCCAAATTTGCTATGAAATATAAGGACCTTCCAACTCTGGCATTTACTCATTTTCAGCCGGCACAGCCAACTACGGTTGGAAAGCGTGCTACATTGTGGATGCAGGAACTGGTGATGGATTTGGAAGATTTGGAGCATGTTCTTTCCAATATGAAGCTCCTTGGCTCCAAGGGAACCACCGGAACTCAAGCGAGTTTTCTGGAATTGTTTGAGGGAGATGAAGAGGCTTGTAAAAAAGCCGACCAGATGATTGCGGAAAAAATGGGATTTGATGCTTGCTTCCCGGTATCGGGACAGACTTATTCCCGTAAATTGGATACCAGAGTATGCAATGTTCTTGCCGGAATTGCGGCAAGCGCTCACAAATTTTCCAATGATATCCGTTTGCTTCAACATTTGAAAGAAGTGGAAGAGCCATTTGAAAAGAGTCAGATTGGTTCCTCTGCCATGGCATATAAGAGAAATCCAATGCGAAGCGAGCGAATCGCTTCTCTGTCAAGATATGTGATGATTGATGTGCTGAATCCGGCTATTACCTCGGCAACCCAGTGGTTTGAAAGAACTCTGGATGATTCGGCAAACAAGCGTCTCAGTGTGGCAGAAGCCTTTTTAACCATCGATGGTGTATTGGATCTTTATCTGAATGTAGTAGATGGTTTGGTAGTTTATGAGAAAGTTATCACCAAGCGTCTTATGTCCGAATTGCCATTTATGGCTACGGAAAATATCATGATGGATGCTGTAAAAGCCGGTGGAAACCGTCAGGAATTACATGAAAAGATTCGTACCCTTTCCATGGAAGCCGGACGAAATGTCAAAGAACGTGGTTTGGAAAACAATCTGTTAGAACTTATTGCAGCAGATGATGAATTCCCGATGACCCTTGAAGAACTTCAAAAAACCATGGATCCAAGCAAATATGTAGGACGCGCACCGAGTCAGGTGGTTGAGTTTGTGAATGAAGTCATTCAGCCAATTCTAGACGAAAATACGGACCTTCTTGGTATGACTGCGGAGATAAATGTATAAGAATTGGTAAAAATAGTATAATACAGGAAAAGACACCTTATATATTGCTTTGAATGGGGTGTCTTTTCTAAGGTTTTATGATACACTGAAAATGATGTACCATCAAGGAATGAGGTGAATTCAAATGGATTATAAATTGCTTTGTAGAAAGAAAGAAAGAACAATTGAAACAATTATATGAACAGTTACCAAAAGAGGTGCTTCAAAGGTTTGATAAAAGCTTTGAAATTGAATATACCCATAACTCGACTGCAATCGAAGGAAACACCTTGAGTCTGATTCAGACGAAAGCAGTTTTGGAAGATGGTATTTCAGTTGGAGGAAAAACGCTCCGTGAGATTTATGAAGTTGTAAATCATGACAAGGCGTTTGGATTTATAAAAAAAAGTATTGCAGAAGGAAAAACTTTGGATGAAAAAATCGTCAAAGACATTCATGCACTGCTTATGGACAATATTATTACTGGTGGCATTTATCGTAATGTCGAAATAAGAATTACCGGTGCAAAGCATAAGCCTCCGGTGCAAAGCATAAGCCTCCGGTGCCAAATGAGATGTATCAGCAGATAAAAAACTTTTATGCCGATATGCCATACAAGGAAAATGGAAACGATATCGAACTTGCTGCATGGACTCATGCAGAGTTTGTAAAAATCCATCCCTTCGTAGATGGCAACGGAAGAACATCACGTATGATTATGAACTATCAGTTAATGGCATCCGGTTTCCTTCCGGTATCCATAGCCAAAGAAAACCGCTTGGAATATTTCGAAGCGTTGGAAGCCTACGCAGTAGATGGAAATCTTAATCCATTCGCTGAGATGATAGCGGTATTAGAGGAAGAACGACTGGACGAGTATCTTGGGATTGTACAAGAACAGACAGAACAATAAGGACCAATCATGACAATGTTAGACAGAGCATCAAAATTCTCACTTGCAAACTACCTAGAAATCATATATAATAAATTTGTGTGCGTCTTTGCACACAAAAAAAGGTGAAAAACGTGAGTTTAAGGAGGAATGGCAGATGGTTACAGCAGTTGTAGGAGCCAATTGGGGAGATGAAGGAAAAGGGAAAATTACCGATATGTTGGGTGAAGAGTCCGATATCATTGTACGCTTTCAGGGAGGTAGCAATGCCGGACATACCATTGTAAATGATTATGGAAAATTTGCATTACATATCCTTCCATCCGGTGTATTTTATGATCACACCACCAGCATTATTGGAAATGGAGTTGCCCTAAATATTCCGGATTTATTCCGTGAAATCAATGATATTGTAAACCAGGGAGTGCCAAAACCAAAGATTTTGGTAGCGGACCGTGCTCAAATTGTAATGCCTTACCACGTGCTGTTTGATCAATATGAAGAAGAGCGATTGGCTGGAAAGTCATTTGGCTCTACTAAATCAGGAATTGCGCCATTCTATTCGGATAAATATGCTAAAGTTGGTGTACAGGTTTCTGAATTATTTGACGAGGAGGCACTTCGTGAAAAGATAGAAGGAATTTGTGTACAGAAGAATGTGATTTTGGAGCATCTTTAT
>JALEKC010000063.1 GCA_022769325.1 Eubacterium sp.
GCTGCAATAAAAGAGTTTACAGAACTTGGTTCAGGGTTTAAAATATCTATGAGAGACCTTGAAATCCGTGGTGCCGGAAACCTTTTGGGAGCAAGGCAGCATGGACATATGGAGGCGGTGGGATATGATTTGTATTGTAAAATGCTCAATGAAGCCGTAAAGCGCCTGAAAGGAGAAAAGGTGGAAAGCGACGAATTTGAGACCAATATTGATTTGAAAATGGATGCTTTTATTCCGGCAGATTATATTCCCAATGAATTTCAAAAATTGGATGTGTACAAGCGCATTGCGGAAATTGAAACGGAGACAGAGCGGGATGATATGGTGGATGAATTGATTGATCGCTTTGGTGAGCCGCCTCAGAGCGTATGTAATTTGCTGGAAATCGCACTTTTGAAAGCCAAAGCCCATGATGCGTACATTGTGGGAATTGTGGAGAAGACGGGTCAAGTGCGGGTTATGATGTTTCCTCAGGCTAAAATTTCCACGGAGAGGATTCCGGATTTGCTGGTAGCATATCAGGGGAAATTGCGCTTTGTGCCTGAGGGCAATCCGTATTTTGTTTTCCAGCCCCGGGAAGAAAATCTTCTTGGGCAATTATCTGAACTTGTTTCAAAAATTCAGCTAATAAAGGAAGAAAATAGTGCACAGGAAGAAAATGGAAAAGATCGTAAGGAGGAAAAAGATGCATAGATTTGGAAAGAAAGTAATTTGCGTATGTCTGGCTGTCGGTTTGACATTGAGTTGTTTCGGCTGTTCGAAAAAGACAGAGGAAACCGCAGAGTCGCAATCCAGTGTGGAGAGAGCAGCTTGGGTCAGCAATGGAGAATTGAAGGGAGATTCGGTGGCAGTTGCTGTGGGAAAAGAGGGCGTAAGTTATGATGAATACCGGGTATACAGTTGGTTTTTAAAGAATCAATACGATGCTATGCTTACGTCAGAGGTATGGAATATTCAACTGGGAGACCGAACCGTTGGGCAGGCAGCCATTGAGGATATTGTGCGTCTGATTATTCAAATTAAGGTAATGAATCGTGCGGCAGAGGGGGAAGGAGTCGCTCTTGGTCTGGATGAAAAAGAAGACATTGATTATAAGGCAGATCAGTATATCGCCACCATTCCGGAAGAGGAGCGAAAGGCAAATGGTATTACCTCGGAACTGATGCATCGCATCTTTGAGGAAAATTTAGTGGCAAGAAAAATGTATGATGTGGTGACAGGGGCGACCCAGGTAAATATTGATGCGGCCACAACACAGGCGGCAAAGGTTCTTTTACTTTTCCTTCCTGCCACCGACGCCAATCGTGAAGAAATGCGTGGCCAGGCAGCAGCCTATGCCCAGGAATTGGCAACTTATCAGGGGAATTTTTATTCCTTTGTGAAAGAAAAGACAGGGGAAGCACCGGAAGAAGTCATATTGGGTAGCCTTGACAGTCGCACCAATCTGGCAGCCAATGTGCTGGCATTGAAAAAAGATGCCACCAGTGGTGTTATCGAGGAAACAGACGGATTTTATATCGCCTATTGCCTGAAAACCAATACCCAAAATCTCAATCAGGCCTATGTGGAGCAGGAAGTGGAGAAAAAGCAAAAAGATGCCTTTCAGGCTGCTTATGAAAATTGGGCTTCCGGTTATGAAGTGCGTGTGAGTAAATCGTTGCTTTCCAAGTAATGAAGAAAGAGGAGAAAAAGTATGAGAGCAAGTGGAATGTTGCTTCCGATTTCCAGCATCCCATCCCAATATGGAATCGGTTGCTTTGACAGGCAGGCCTATCATTTTGTTGATACCCTTGTCCGCTGTGGACAAAAATACTGGCAGATTCTGCCTATGGGCCCCACGGGTTATGGGGACTCGCCGTACCAATCCTTTTCGACCTTTGCCGGCAATCCTTATTTTATTTCTTTGGATGCCTTGGCAGAAGCCGGCTGGCTCACGAAAGAAGAATTGGCAGAGGCGGACCTGAAAGATAATGATAATTATGTGAATTATGAAAAGCAATATAAGAATCGTTTCCCCCTTTTAAAAAGGGCATTTGAGCGAAGCAACATCGGGGAAACGGAGGAATTTCGCTCCTTTTGTGAAAGAAACAGGGACTGGCTGCCGGATTATGCTTTGTTTATGGCCATTAAGGATGCCCAAAATGGAGCCAGTTTTCTTTCTTGGGAAACAGAGTTGAAAATGCGGGAGGGAAAGGCCCTTGAACGCTGCCGCAAAGAATACAAAGAAGAGATAGAATTTTATATTTTTCTACAATATGAATTTGACAGACAATGGAAACAGTTGAAAAAATATGCCAATGATAAAGGAATTCAGATAATTGGCGATATTCCGATTTATGTTGCCCTTGACAGTGCGGATACCTGGGCTCATCCCGAATTGTTTCAATTTACGGAAGACCGGGAGCCAAAGGCTGTGGCGGGATGCCCACCGGATGCTTTTTCGGAAACCGGTCAGTTGTGGGGAAATCCTTTATACGATTGGCCCTATCATGAGAAAACGGGATTTTCCTGGTGGCTTTCCCGTATTCAAAATTGCTTTTCCTGGTATGACATGGTTCGAATTGACCATTTTCGTGGCTTTGATGAATATTATGCCATTCCCTACGGAGAAGAGACTGCGGTAAACGGTGCCTGGGAAAAAGGTCCGGGAATCCAACTTTTTGACAAGATTAATGAGATTTTGGGTGAGCAGCAGATTATCGCTGAGGATCTCGGCTTTTTGACCGACAGCGTCCGTGAACTTCTCGCGGCAACCGGTTATCCTGGGATGAAGGTGCTTCAATTTGCTTTTGATTCTCGGGAAGACAGCGACTACATGCCTCACAAGTATCCTTCCAATTGTGTGGTATATACCGGGACGCATGATAACCAGACCACCTTCGAATGGTGGAAAGAATTGTCAAAAACAGACCGGGATGTGGCTCTTCGTTATTTAAATCTTCCCTATCCTTTTGTGGGAAGGAAAAAATTGACCTGGCAGTTGATTACGCTGGCTCAGCGCAGTGTGGCAGATCTTTGCGTCATTCCGGCACAGGATTATCTTTGCCTGCCGGCTACGGCCCGTATCAATACTCCCTCCACTCTTGGTTTCAACTGGCAGTGGCGTATGAAAAAAGATGCTTTTGATGACAAATTATGTGACAAAATATGTCGCATGACAAAATTGTATGGAAGGTAATAAGCAAGATGAGGTAGATATGCAAGTTCGTAAATCGGAAATGAGGAAGAATATATGGAATTTGTAACGGAAAGATTAATTCTGCGTCCAGGGAAAGCATCAGATGCAGAAAGTTTATATCAATATGCGAATGACCCGGCTGCGCTTCATGCTCATTCGTGCAGTCGCACTATGAAATTGCATGCGAATATGTCTGATTGTGAGCAAGCTCCCATCAGCCAATTCGATGCAATTTCGCACTGCTCGTTGATTCAAAAATCCGTTTTTAATAATGGTATACCAAGATAAACGGTCGTTTCATCCGAAATTTCGTTATAAGTTATAGCGAGATTTAGGTTGATTTTTTGACCGTTTATTTTTTTGTAGAATGAAATGCCGGAAGTATATCCATAGGCCACATAATAACTATCGTTTCTCTGTCCGCTTTGCAAAACGCCACCCCATGCATGAAAGAGTCGGGATGCAAGCTGTTTTTGCTGTTCTGGAGACAAGGAGCCGGAGAGATGACCTTTTATCATACCGCCCTTTTGTGAGAGTTCTGGCAGATTTGTACTGTTGCTGTCCAGTACCAGCTGATTACGGGCAAATGCCTGAGTGACGTTATTGTGATTTACATAAAACCGGGTCATTGTCAGCTGCACAAGAGCGACAATCCAGCATAAAATCATGCAGAAGATGGCACATTTTATTTTTCTTTTCATAAAAATCCTCCATTCGGTCAATCCTTATTTGGTAATAGTATTGGCAAAAAAAGGCGAAGGTATTCATAGAAGAAAAGCTTTGCCGTATCTTTGCCGGTTGTCGGTTGACGAATGTTTTGGCGATTGTTATCATAAAAAAGAAGGAAAAGACTGAGGGAGAAAGGAGAAAATTTATGAGAAAAACAAAAATTATATGTACCATGGGACCGGCCACGGATAGGGATGAAATATTGGAAAAATTAATGGAATCGGGCATGAATGTGGCAAGGTTCAATTTTTCCCATGGCAGCCATGAAGAACAAAAAGTGCGAATGGACCGAGTGAAAAAAATCCGTTCCCAATGCGGCAAACCGGTGGCGTTGTTGTTGGATACCAAGGGACCGGAGATACGCACCGGTGTGTTTGAAGAAGGCAAAGTGAAACTGGAGCCGGGGCAGCAGTTTGTATTGACGGGTCGTGAAATCGTGGGAAATGCTTCCATGGCATCCATCACCTATCCCCAGTTGTATCAGGATGAAAAACCGGGAAACCGTATTTTGATTGATGACGGATTGGTTGAATTGGTGGTTCGGGAAATCCGGGGAGAAGATATTATTTGCCAAGTAGTAAATGGAGGCATCATATCAAACCACAAAGGAGTCAACGTGCCGGGAGTTCATATTCATCTGCCTTATATGAGTGAAAAGGACAAAGAGGATATTTTGTTTGGGATTGAACAGGATGTGGATTTTGTGGCAGCTTCCTTTACCAGAACGGCAGAAGATGTCATGCAAATTCGCAGACTTTTGGATGAAAATGGTGGAAAAGATGTCAATATTATCGCAAAAATTGAAAATGCGGAAGGGGTTGAAAGAATTGATGAAATCATTCGGGTTTCAGATGGAATCATGATTGCCCGGGGAGATATGGGAGTGGAGGTGCCGGATGAGGAAGTACCGGTGATACAGAAAATGATTATTCGCAAAGTCTATGAGGCAGGGAAACAGGTAATTACTGCCACACAGATGTTGGATTCCATGATGAAAAATCCACGACCCACCCGTGCAGAGACGGCAGATGTGGCCAATGCCATTTACGATGGAACCAGTGCTATCATGCTTTCCGGAGAGACGGCAGCCGGGAAATATCCCGTGGAAGCTTTGCAGACAATGGTACGCATTGCAGAGCGCACGGAAGCGGATGTTGATTATTGCAAACGATTTTTTAATCATACCAGAAAGGCAAATCCGGATATTACCGATGCCATTTGCCATGCCACATGTACTACGGCTCATGATTTAAATGCTCGTTTGATTATTACCGTGACCAAGTCCGGTCGTTCTGCAAGGATGATTTCCAGATATCGTCCCGGATGCGATATTGTGGGCTGTGCCATGTCGGAAAAAGTTACGAGGCAGCTCAATATGTCCTGGGGTGTGACTCCAATCTTATTGGAAGAAAAGCAGGAAGTTTTTGAACTGTTTGATTATGCGACGGAAGAATGTTTGAAGCAGGGATTGATGTGCAGGGGTGATGTAGCCGTATATACTTCGGGAGTTCCAGTGGGGATTTCCGGCACCACCAACATGATAAAAGTTCAGAGAGCATAGCAAAGCAAAGGTTGACAATTCAGAAACGTCTGTGGTATGATAGATTCGAGATTTTTTCAGGGTAGTATCCTGAACCCACTAGAAATCAGGTAAATATGAAAGAAAAGAGGTCAGAGCAAAATGGCAAACATTGATTTGAGCAAGTATGGAATTACCGGAGTAACTGAGATTGTGCATAATCCTTCTTACGAAACTTTATTCGCAGAAGAGACAAAACCAGAATTGGAAGGTTTTGAAAAAGGACAGGAAAGTGAACTTGGAGCTGTTAATGTAATGACAGGTATCTACACAGGACGTTCCCCTAAAGACAAATACATTGTTATGGATGAAAATTCCAAAGACACTGTATGGTGGACTACGGATGAGTACAAAAATGACAACCATCCTGTATCTGAAGAAACCTGGAAAACGGTGAAAGAACTTGCAGTGAAAGAATTGTCAAATAAAAGACTTTTTGTTGTAGACGCATTCTGTGGAGCAAATGCAGACACACGTATGGCAGTTCGTTTTATCGTAGAAGTAGCTTGGCAGGCACACTTCATTAAGAATATGTTTATCCAGCCAACTGACGAAGAGTTGGAAAACTTTGAGCCAAACTTTGTTGTATATAATGCATCCAAGGCAAAAGTAGAAAATTATAAAGAACTTGGATTGAATTCTGAGACCGCAGTTATGTTTAATATTACAAGCCGTGAGCAGGTAATTGTAAATACATGGTACGGCGGAGAAATGAAAAAAGGTATGTTCTCCATGATGAACTACTACCTTCCATTGCAGGGCATCGCTTCTATGCACTGTTCTGCAAATACCGATATGGATGGAAAGAACACAGCAATCTTCTTTGGTCTTTCCGGAACTGGTAAGACAACCTTGTCAACAGATCCAAAACGTCTTCTCATCGGTGATGACGAGCATGGTTGGGATGACAACGGTGTATTTAACTTTGAAGGTGGTTGCTATGCAAAAGTTATCGATTTGGACAAAGAGTCTGAACCGGATATCTACAATGCAATCCGCAGAGATGCACTTCTTGAAAATGTAACCCTTGATGAAAACGGAAAGATTGATTTTGCAGATAAGAGCGTGACAGAGAATACTCGTGTATCTTATCCAATCAATCACATTGAAAATATCGTTCGTCCGGTATCTTCCGCACCGGCAGCAAAGAATGTAATCTTCCTTTCCGCAGATGCATTTGGAGTACTTCCACCGGTATCCATCCTTACACCGGAGCAGACACAGTACTACTTCCTGTCAGGATTTACCGCAAAACTTGCTGGTACAGAGCGTGGAATTACAGAACCTACTCCTACTTTCTCTGCATGCTTCGGACAGGCATTCTTGGAATTGCATCCTACAAAATATGCAGAAGAACTTGTTAAGAAGATGGAAAAGAGCGGAGCAAAAGCTTATCTTGTAAATACAGGATGGAACGGAACCGGAAAACGTATCTCCATCAAAGATACTCGTGGTATCATCGATGCTATCCTCAATGGAGACATTGCAAATGCACCTACTAAGACAATTCCTTACTTCAACTTCGAAGTACCTACGGAATTGCCAGGAGTTGATTCCGGTATTTTGGATCCTCGTGATACTTATGCAGATGCTTCCGAATGGGAGACAAAAGCACAGGATCTTGCCGACAGATTCATCAAAAACTTCGCAAAATACGAAGGAAATCCAGCTGGTAAAGCTTTGGTACCTGCAGGACCACAGAAATAATATCCTTCAACAAAAAGGATGAAATAAACGAAAGAGAAGCGAAATTGCAAAAAATGCAGTTTTGCTTCTTTTTTTTGTGCAAGAGGCCCACAAATATCATTGTGAAAGTGCGTAATTTCGATATTTATAACGTTAGCGTTATGGATTTATAAGAAAAACTAATAAATAAATCAGAAAATAATTATTGTAATTTGTCGATATATGTTATAGAATTTTTATAAAATTTATGAATCTTTATTTTTTGGGAAAAGGAGAGGAAGAATATGAGCCAGAAAAGCAAGACACGTTTGACGGCAGTTCTTTTGTTTGTAGCTATGGTTGTGACCACCATCGGTATCGTACCGGTGAAAGTGCAGGCGGCGGAAAGTTATCCTTATGATGCCAATCTTCGCAATCTGTTGAGCGATTATCAATACATCATTAAGGGGAATCTAAACGTAAAAACCCATGCCATGGGTGGTGTTGCCGTGGGAGGCGACTGTAATCTCGTTGACTTTGCAGATGCCATGGTCCGCCCAAGTTATGCAGGACATCTGGTAAAAGTTGGAAATATAAAAGATCAGCCCGCTACTGGAGTACCGACAGGGTACCATACTACAAAATTTTATTATACAACCAAAGAAGAAAATGCGTATGAAAGTTATCAAGATGCAAAATTTGAAAAGAATACATATCTGAATATGAGCGCTGCATTTACTAATATTCAGGCAGATTCTACGGCATTGGTCAGTGGAGCCACAGAAGCTGTAAAGACCGGAGATAAAATTATCATTGATTTTTCAAAATCAAAGAAATATGTGGTTCCGGCCAGCTTAATCTCCAGTGACCGCAGTGTGACGTTGGATATCCAGGGATTGGATTCGGTAGACGACTTGTGCGAAGAAGAATACAGCATCTCGGTTACCGGATTGAACACCACATCCATTTATGTGGATTACGGTGTGTCAAGTAAGCCGTCAGGCTATGATTTGGTTTTGCCGATTACATGGAAAGGAAATCCTATGAACAATGCCTTAAAAGGAATTTCCACCGACAATTATGACACGTCTCAATTTGTCAATTCCGGCATGAAATTGCTCTGGAACTTTCCGGATGCAACCAAGATTGTTTCGGAATACATTTCCGGACATTTTGTGGCACCAAAGGCAGATTTGGTCATTAATGGTGGAAATTTCGAAGGCGGTATCGTCGCTAACAATGTGACAGCAAGTGCAGAAGGACATTTCTATCCTTATTTTAAAGTTGGTGCTTCCCGCACTACAGTGCCGGGACTGAAGATCGTGGAAACTGCTTTGATGAAAGAAGTGATTGAAGTAGGGGACACGGAAAGTATTAAATTTATCAAGGACAAAGATGGAGAACAAATTAAAATCAATACCGACAATGCTGATTACCAATGGCAGGTGTATGATAAAGAAACTTCTTCCTGGAAAGATATTCCGGGAGCTACAGGTATGAAGATCACACCGGGTGAAAGTCTGGAGGGAAAGAAAATTCAGTGTGTAGTTACCGGAAAAAATGACTACACTGGAGGAGCGATAGCAGAAGGCATCGTTCGTGCCCTGCCTCCGGTGGAAAAAAATACCAGTGAAACCAGTATTACCATTGAAGCGGAAGAGGATTTCGAATATGAAATTCGAGACAAAGATGGAAATGTCATTGTGCCATGGATAAAAGACGGTGTTACAGGTGATGCAGAT
>JALEKC010000120.1 GCA_022769325.1 Eubacterium sp.
GGGTACCAAAACCAAATGCCTAAGGAAACGCCCCCGAATATGCATTCGGCGGCAAGTCGTCGGCACAGGAGATACAAGAACTACGTTCTTGTGAGTGCCTCCTCAAGCATGAACGGCCTTTGGCTTTGGTACCCTGGTATGGCAATATATGAATTATATGTTAAATTTCAAAAAAACGATTGAAAAAATCCAGAATGCGTTTATAATTAAAGTAGGTATGTTTACGTAAGAATAAAGAAAAATAGATATGTTCGACTGACAAAGATGAGGAAGAAAGGAGAAAGTCATGGACATTGGAATAGATTTGGGGACAGCAAGTATCCTTGTGTATGTGAAAGGGAAAGGTGTTGTTTTAAAAGAACCAAGTGTTGTGGCATTTGACCGAGACACAAACCGAATCAAAGCGATAGGAGAAGAAGCCAGATTGATGCTTGGTCGTACTCCGGGGAATATTGTAGCTGTACGTCCGCTTCGTCAGGGCGTTATTTCTGATTATACAGTAACGGAAAAAATGTTAAAATATTTTATTTCCAAAGCGGTTGGAAAACAGAGATTTCGCAAACCGCTTATTAGTATTTGTGTACCCAGTGGCGTTACCGAGGTAGAGCGCAAGGCGGTGGAAGATGCTGCATTTCAGGCAGGAGCAAGAGATGTAAAGATTATTGAAGAACCCATTGCTGCTGCTATCGGTGCCGGCATTGATATTGCCAGACCATGTGGAAATATGATTGTAGATATCGGTGGAGGAACATCTGATATTGCGGTGATTTCTTTGGGAGGTACGGTTGTCAGTACGTCCATTAAGATTGCCGGGGATGATTTTGATGATGCCATCGTTCGATATATGCGAAAAAAACACAATCTGTTGATTGGAGAGAGAACCGCAGAGGATATTAAGATTCGTATTGGGTCTGCATTTCCGCGTCCGGAAGTGGAGGAAGTGGATGTACGTGGACGAAATCTTGTGACAGGTTTGCCAAAAACCATTACGGTTACTTCCAAGGAGACAGAAGAAGCATTGCATGACACCACGATTCAAATTGTGGATGCAGTGCACAGTGTATTGGAAAAGACACCACCGGAATTGGCCGCAGATATTGCAGATCGCGGTATCGTTCTCACGGGAGGCGGAAGTCTTTTGTATGGATTGGAAGAGTTGATTGAGAGCAAAACCGGTATTACCACCATGACAGCAGAGGAACCGATGACAGCCGTTGCTATCGGTACCGGAAAATACGTAGAATTTTTGAGTGGAACAACCGGAGAAAAATAGGAGGAAGCCCATGTTACGAGGTCTTTACACAGCTTGGACAGGGATGGTCAATGAGCAAAAACGCTTGGATGTCATATCCAATAATCTGGCAAATGCGGACACGCTTGGTTACAAGCAGGAAAGTGTCAGCAGCCAGTCTTTTGATAAGATGTTGACAATCAAGATAAGAGATGGATCTCAAGCATATCACAATCAGGCAATTGGTACCATGAGCCTGGGTGTGAAAGTAGGTGAAGTATATACCGATTATTCTCAGGGGTCAGTTCGCGGCACCAGTTCTCCTTTGGACCTGGCATTGAGTGGAAAAGGATTTTTTACCATTACTACCACCAATGCAAAAGGAGAGACTGTGACAAGATATACCAGAGATGGTAGTTTTCAGATGACCAAAGACGGTTATCTTGTGGACTCACAGGGAAATCGGGTACAGGGAATGAGTGGAGATATCCAGTTGAATCCGGATGCCAAAGAAATTACCATAGATAACAGTGGTCGCATCACCGTGGATGGCGAAGTGAAAGATACACTGAAAATCGTGGACTTTGAAAATTATGATTACATACTGAAAACCGGGGACAACCTTTATTATACCGTGGAGGGTGCCACACCGATTACTTCGGATGCCTCTGTCTTACAGGGATATACAGAGCAATCCAATGTTAATGTTGTGTCGGAAATGGTCGATATGATTACTGTAACCAGAGCATATGAGGCCAATCAAAAAATGATTCGTTCTCAGGATTCCATGCTTGAGAAGGCAGTAAATCAAGTGGGTCGATTGAGTTGATGACAGATGACAGGAGGAAATGCCTATGATGCGTTCACTTTGGACTGCGGCATCGGGAATGGTTGCCCAGCAGACAAATTTGGATACCATTTCAAATAATTTATCCAATATTAATACAACTGGTTATAAGACAGAGACAGTAAATTTTAAGTCTTTGATTTATCAGACATTACAACAAAAATCATACGATAGCAAAGGAGAGCCGAAGCCGGTAAGTGCCCAGGTTGGGTTAGGTGTTCGTCCGGCGGCTATTGTATCCAGTTTTACCCAGGGAGCTTTGCTGGAATCCAGTGGAGACTTTGATTATGCCATTCAAGGGGAAGGATTTTTTATGGTCCGTCTCAACGATGGCACGACAGGATATACCCGCAATGGTAGTTTTACGGTTGCGGTATCCGGAGATGGTCTGGCATTGGCAGATTCCAATGGAAATCCGGTGCTGGATGTGGATGGAAACCCCATTACTTTTCCGGAAGGCACAGATTCATCCAAATTGTCAGTAGACCAGTTTGGTAACTTTATGTATCCGGATGCCACCGGAAACCCACAAATGATGAACATTCAGATTGGCCTTGCCAATTTCCCAAATCCTGCCGGATTGGAGAGAACTTCCGATACGATTATGAAGCAGTCGGAGGCCTCTGGGGAAGTGACGGTTTATGCAGCCAATCAGTTAAATTCCAAGATTGTGTCGGGATATTTGGAAGGTTCTAATGTACAGGCTGTGGATGAAATGGTAAATATGATTATTGCACAGCGTGCCTATGAAATGAATTCAAAGGCCATTACCGCATCAGATGAGATGCTTCAGCAAGCGAACAATCTTCGTTCTTGATAGGATAAAGGAGGGATTGGATGTCATTATCGGTAAATGATTTATACAATGGATTGGGAAGTTCCACCATATCCACCGCATCCTTGAAAAGTACGGCTTCTGCGGAGCAATTGACAAGCCAGATTGAGGATGCCGGCACGGACGAAGAGATGATGTCGGCCTGCCAGGATTTTGAAGCCTATTTATTACAGAAAATGTTTGAAAATATGGAAAAGTCTGCCAAACTATTTGAAGATGACGAAGAAGAAAATGAATATACAGAAATGTTTGGGGACCAGATGTATCAGTCTATGGCTGAGACCATGGTATCCAGTGGACAAGGACTTGGTATTGCGCAGATGTTATATGAATCCATGTCTCGAAATGCAGGAACCACTGTAGCAGACACTACCCAGACGGAGTAAGCTGCAGATGTCAGGTAAATGAGAAGTAAATGGAAGAAAAGATAGCGCCCTTTGTGTTTTTGCACAGGCGCTTT
Organism: Eubacterium sp.; assembly: GCA_022769325.1. GTDB lineage: Bacteria > Bacillota > Clostridia > Lachnospirales > Lachnospiraceae > Eubacterium_F. The sequence goes on from JALEKC010000120.1 coordinate 3,374, forward strand.
TTCTTTATCAAAGAGGAAAACGGGGAACGTCGGAACCGGGAAAAGAAAGGAAGAACGAAATGGAAGAAAAAAAAGGTTATGTGGAGCATATTATTTATCGGAACCAGGAAAATGGATATACGGTATTTGAATTTGCTTCTCAGGAAGAAGGAGAAGAATATCTGGAAACCTGTGTGGGAACCTTTCCTTTCATCAATGAGGGGGAGTATCTTACGTTATATGGTGACATGGTAACCCATCCGACATACCATGAGCAATTTAAAGTACAAAAAAGCGAGAGTCGTTCTCCTGATGATGCCATGTCCATGCAGCGCTATCTGGCATCCGGAGCCATCAAGGGCATTGGTGGGGGACTGGCAAAGCGGATTGTGGATTTGTTTGGAGAGAAGACCTTTGATGTCATCGAAAAAGAACCGGAACGGTTGAGTGAAGTAAAGGGAATCAGTGAAAAAAAGGCAATGGATATTGCGGAGCAGTTTGAAGAAAAACAGGAAATGCGAAATGCGCTTATTTTTTTGCAGCAATATGGAATCAGCAATCAATTGGCGGTGAAAATATATAAGACATATAAAGATGAACTCTATGGCATCGTAAAGACCAATCCGTATCAATTGGCGGAAGATATCCGTGGAGTGGGATTTCGAATTGCAGATAATATCGCCATGAAGACGGGACTTGACCGCAATTCTGATTTTCGTATCCGGGCTGGAATATTATACGTTCTGTCGCTGGCTACCACATCAGGTCACATTTATCTTCCCAATGAAGAACTGTATCGTCATTGTGTGGAATTTCTGGGAGTCAGTGTGGAACGCCTGATGCATGTGCAGGAAGAGATGGAATACGACAAAAGCATTATTCGGGACGGTGAAAAAATATATTTGCCCGCTTTGTATTATGGAGAATTAAACTGTGCCCGTATGCTTCTGGATATAGGAAGTGTGACGCAAAAAACCGGAATCAATGAAGAGAAAATATTAGAACAGTTGCAGTTGGAGTCTGATATTCAGTTGGATGACCGGCAGCGACTGGCAGTATTGGAATCGTTGAAAAATGGTTTGCTTGTCATTACCGGCGGACCGGGTACCGGAAAAACCACAACCATCAATATGATTCTTCAATTACTGGAGGAAGAAGGCCAAAGCATTCTTTTGGCAGCCCCTACCGGGCGGGCCGCCAAGCGGTTGAGCGAGACGACGGGACATGAGACCCAGACCATACACCGGATGCTTGGTTACAATGGAGTGGGTATGGAGTCTTCGGATTCTGCAGAAGAGCGCAGAGAGACACCGGAAGCTTTTGAGCGGAATGAATGGAATCCGCTGGAAGCCGATGTTATCATTATCGATGAAATGTCAATGGTAGACATCTATCTGTTTACCAGTTTGTTGAAGGCTATTTCTGTTGGAACCCGGTTGATTTTAGTAGGAGATGTAAATCAGCTGCCAAGTGTGGGACCTGGAAATATCCTTCGTGATATCATTCAGTCAAAATGCTGTCCGGTGGTAAAATTAGAGCGTATTTTCCGTCAGGCGGCAAAAAGTGATATTGTTGTCAATGCCCATAAGATTAATAAAGGAGAACCTATTTTGCTGGACAATAAAAGCAAGGATTTCTTTTGTATGGAGAGGGAAGACGAGCATGGGGTATTGCAAATGATGTTATGGCTGGTACGTGACAAAATGCCAAAATATACCGATTGTACTCCCTTTGATGTGCAGGTACTCACGCCGATGAAAAAGGGGGAACTGGGAGTGATTCGATGCAATCAGATTTTACAGCGTTATCTCAATCCTGAGTCGCCCCAAAAACCGGAACTGACAGTTCATGATACGATTTTTAGGCAGGGCGATAAAGTGATGCAAATCAAAAATAATTATCAAATGCCGTGGAAAGTTCTGGGATATCATGGAGTGGTTATCGAAGAAGGAACCGGGGTATTTAATGGTGATTGCGGCAGGATTGAAGAAATCGATTTGTACAATAAAGAAGTAAAAGTAGTATTTGATGAAGAAAAACATGTTACCTATACCGCAGGAGATTTGGAAGAATTGGAACTTGCCTATGCCATTACCATCCATAAATCCCAGGGAAGCGAATATCCGGCAGTGGTTATTCCTTTGTTTCATGGTCCCCGGGTACTTCTTAACCGAAATTTACTCTATACGGCGGTGACTCGTGGGAAACAGTGTGTCACTATTGTGGGCCGGAAAAAGACGGTGTTGGATATGATTCAAAATGAATCGGAACAAAAGAGATATTCTACTTTGCAAATTCGACTAAAGGAATTGCAAAATGAATGATAATTTGGTAAAATAAAAGAGGATATGTGTGGTATGGGAAAGGAAAGAGATGAAAGATTTTTTGATTTCCCTTATTTTCCCGCATAAGTGTGCGGCATGTGGAAAAATCCTACCCGGGACGCGGGCAGAAGCTCTTTGTGAGTCTTGTGACAAGCATATTGTGCCCATTACAGAGCCACGTTGCAAAAGATGTTCGAAGCCGATTGCCGATACAACCTGTGAGTTTTGCGAGGATTGTGAAAAGAGGCATTTTCTGGTGGAATCCGGGATGGCATTGTATCCCTATGATGAGAGAATGCAGCGGGTAATTCGTCAATTTAAATATGAGGGATGTTATGAAATTGGTGATTTTTTTGCAATGCGGATGGGCAAGACATTTTACAAATGGATTTATGAATTTCAGCCGGATGTGATTTTGCCGGTTCCCGTGCACAAAAAGAGATTGCGGTTTCGAGGTTTCAATCAGGCAGCAGTATTGGCAGAAGGTTTAGGTGATTATCTGAATATTCCGGTGGATGCGGAAACTTTGATTCGAACCGAGGACACGAAGCCACAGAAAAATCTGGATGTGCACAAAAGGATAGCAAATTTGCAAAAGGGATTTGCCTTAGATTCCGAAGTGATATGGGAAAGAGTTTTGCTGGTAGATGATATTTATACAACAGGAGCTACATTGGAAGCCTGTGCCCGGGTATTACAACAGGCCGGCGTCCGGCATATCCGTTTTGTGTGTTTATGTATTGGAGCAACAAATGAATAAAAAAGATGTGTTGAATGGACAACACGGGAATGGAGGTTCGTTATGGAAGTTGCAGCTTGTTCCAGATGTGGAAAATTATTTAATCATATCAGTGGACCGCGAGTATGTCCGGTATGTCTGAAAGAATTTGATGACAAATTTCCGGAAGTAAAAAAATATGTATATGAGCATCCTCAGACGGGAATTGCAGAATTGTCAGAAGCTATGGATATCCCGCCAAAGCAGATTAAGCGTTGGATTCGTGAGGAACGACTGAGTTTTTCGGAGGAGTCTTCCATCGGTATTGAATGCGAGGGCTGTGGAAAGATGATTAAGACGGGACGATATTGCCCAGATTGTAAAGAAAAATATACCAAAGAATTTGGGGATGCAGCAGGGGTGAACAGACCGGTGAGTGCTGCTCCGGTAAAGCGCAAAAGCGGTGAAAGCAAGATGCGCTTTTTGAACTAAAAGAATGGAGAACTAAGATGCAGGAATATGACAGTATTATCGTCGGATGTGGTTTCGCAGGAGCTGTAGCGGCACGTGAACTGGCTGAAAAAAGGGGAAGACGGGTCCTGGTACTGGATGCTAGAAATCATGTCGGCGGAAATTGTTACGATTGTCCGGACGAGTATGGAATTCGGATTCATCAATATGGGCCCCATATTTTTCATACCAACAGTAAGCGTGTATTTGACTATTTATCAAGATTTACGAATTGGTTTTCTTTCGGACATGAAGTGGTTGGAAATGTTCATGGAAAGGAATTGCCTATCCCCTTTAATTTAAATACCCTTGCTATGGTCTTTGGAGAACGTGCTCCCAAGATGGAAGAAAAATTAATTGCACAATATGGCGAAGGTGCCAGGGTGCCAATTCTTGAATTGATGAATCAGGAAGATGCCGATTTAAAGGAAATAGCAGAATATGTATATGAAAATATCTTTTTAAAATATACTATGAAGCAATGGGGGAAGACTCCCAAAGAAATTGATCCCGGGGTATCCGGCAGAGTACCGGTGCTCATCAGTCATGACAATCGCTATTTTCAGGACACTTATCAGGGAATGCCCATACCGGGATATACCGAATTGTTTGAAAAAATGCTGGATTTCCCACAAATTGATGTCCGGCTGAATTGTTCGGCAAAGGATGTTTTGGAAGTGAATCCACAGGCTCAGGATAAAATTCTTTTTGAGGGGAAGCCATTTGAAGGAGACGTTATCTTTACGGGGGCGTTGGATGAGTTTTTTGATGTCCGCTTTGGACGTCTGCCCTATCGTTCTCTTCGTTTTGAATTTGAGCATTTGAAGAAACCATTTTATCAAAGTCACGGAGTGGTTAATTATACGGTAAGTGAAGATTTTACCAGAATAACGGAATTTAAATATCTGACGGATCAAATGGAGGAACCGGAAACCACCATCATGCGGGAATATCCGATTCCTTATGAAGCAAAAGAGGGTCAGATTCCTTATTATGCAATCAATAATGAGGACAATAATAAGTGCTATCAGCAATATGTTTCGTACGTAAAGGATATTCCAAATTTCCATTTATTGGGTAGATTGGCGGAATATAAGTATTATAACATTGATGCTATTGTTGAGCATGCACTGGATTTTGCACAAAATATTTGAATGAATTTTCCAACGGGGGATTATTATTATGAAGTTATTGACGGTAGCAATTCCTTGCTACAATTCACAGGAATATATGAAACATGCTATCGAAAGTGTACTGGTTGGTGGCGAGGACATTGAAATTTTAATTGTGAATGATGGCTCAAAGGACGACACTGCGAAAATTGCCGATGAGTTTGAAGTGGCCTACCCAGGAATCGTTCGTGCCATTCATCAGGAAAATGGGGGACACGGGGAAGCTGTCAACGCTGGTCTTCGCAATGCGAAAGGACTGTATTATAAAGTGTTGGATTCCGATGACTGGCTGGACCGGGATTCCCTTTTACGTGTTATGAATAAATTGCGCCAGATGGTAAAAGAAGGGAAAATGGTGGACATGTTCCTGGCTAATTATGTGTATGAAAAGCCAAGTGAACACAAACATAAAGTGATTCGTTATGAAGGAGTGTTTCCGGAAAGTCAGATATTTGGCTGGAGCGACATCAAGCGCTTTAAAATCAGCCAGAATATTTTGATGCATTCGGTGATTTATCGAACCCAGATGCTTCATGACTGTGGTTTGGAACTTCCGAAGCATACGTTTTATGTCGACAATATTTTTGTCTATGTACCACTTCCCAATGTAAAAACCATGTACTATATGGATGTGAATTTATACCGTTATTATATAGGGCGAGAGGACCAGTCGGTCAATGAAGATGTGATGATTAGCCGCATCGATCAGCAAATCAAAGTAAATAAAATCATGATTGATGCCTATGATCTCACCAAAATACGCAATAAAAAACTGAAAGATTACATGGTGAAATATCTGGCCATGATGATGACTGTCAGTTCTATTTTTCTCATCAAAGAGGGGTCCGAGGAAAGTCTGACAAAAAGAGCGGAACTTTGGAACTATTTGAAAGATGCCAGTAAAGGCATGTTCCGCCTGGTAAATCATCAGGTACTCAGCCGTCCTATGCAAATCCGAGGGAAAGCCGGCCGAAAAATGCTGGTTTGGGCCTACTCTATTTCCCGTAAGATTTATGGGTTTAATTAATTTAAATAACATTTGACATTTCAAAGAAAAATATGCTAAAATCACAATTGTCGAGTGGCGAAAGCGTAAATCCAGACTGGATTTATGCTTTCGCTTTTTTATTTTATGCAAGGAGGAATTCGTGAAATGAAGAACGAAGAAAGCCGTATGGCTACTATGCCTGTAAAAAAATTAATGATTTCCATGGGGATTCCCATGATTATATCCATGATGCTACAGGCACTTTATAATATTATTGATAGTGCCTTTGTGTCCAATATGGAAGGGACAGGAGAAATGGCACTAAATGCGTTGACACTGGCATTCCCGGTACAGATGTTGATGGTTGCG
>JALEKC010000173.1 GCA_022769325.1 Eubacterium sp.
CCTTTTACGCTAAAACAATTCATACATAATTCACTTGCCATAATTTTTCCTCTTTAATCTAATCGAAATCTGTTGGAGGTATCGCCGATGTCCAATATGGTTCCTGTCTCCAGAATAACTTCCATATTTTGGGGTATCGGGTCTTCCCTTCCATCGATGTAACTTCCTGCACTTGACGTATCAAATATCACATAATTTTTACTGGCATCCTTCCATGTAATGCGACAATGTTGACGGCTTACATGCGTTTGACCGCTAAAAACCAAATCATTTTCTGAACTTCTTCCAAACCGAATGGTTTCCCCATCCTTCAAAGGAATTTCTGCTCCTTCATACATTCCGGAAATACCGACGATAACTCCTCGTGGCTCAGTAATTTTTGGTGCTACATTACTATCATCTGGAAAAATCTGTCCCTGTTCCTGCTTGGCCTCTTCCTGAATGATATTGTACTGTGCCTGAAGTTTTTCTTCTTTTATTTCCTGCAACTGTGGAATCTCGGATTCCGTGGTCCGCTGTACCCGCGGTCTTATAAAAAAGGTACAAATTCCAAGAATTGTGGTAACGGCTGCCCCAAGAAGTAATATGACACTTCCGCTCTGCATCGTCGCCTTTTGGTTGTCACTAAGGCTCCACATGGCATCTCGATTTGCAAACATGACAATCTGGAGAATTCCGTTGATTATCGTGCCAATGCCTGTCAGGATTTGTTTCGGGTCACCAACGATGCCCCATATCCCACAAAATAGTACAACTGCTGCCGGTATGATCATGCCAAAGATGACAAGTAAAATTTGTGTGGAAGAAAAACTTCCTGACGTTGTCATGGGTAATGCTTTCCCAAAAAACAGAGCATATATGTATTGAATCTGGGAAGCGGATAACGTCGGATAGTTCTCCTGGGTAATATGTACCCAGGGGAGAAACCATCCAATCAGATTCGCCAAAAGCACCAATCCACAACTCATTCTTATGCTTTTTGCCAAACGATCCATAATAACCTCACTTATTCTTTTCTATTTGAAAGGACTTCATCCCAATTGAACTGCTCACCGCACAGTGGAACAAACAACAGATTTACTTCCCCAACGGTAATAATATCATAGGCTTTGAGCTGAACCGGATTCAATACCACTTCGTTGTTGCAATATACAAGACTGCTTGCCTCGCCCGGCTGAACCAGATACAAGTGCTGTTTTGGCTCATAGATAATAATCGCCTGCTTGTCTCTGGACACACTGCGGTCTCCCGTCAAGGCGATATCCATTTTCCCATCGCGGCCAATGAAGTTTTTCCCTACTTTCAAATGGAAATCCTGTCCAATATGGCTTCCTCCGATTGCCACAAGCCATCCCACGCATGGAGAAGATGCAGAACTTTTCTTCTGCGTATTTGGCTGTGTAGCCGGTGCAACAACTTGCGCTTCTGTAGGTACTTCAAATGCATCATAATATTGTTGGGTATGATCGTCATCGTCATCATCCTCTGGTGCGTTTGTATAATTATTTACAGCTCCCGGCCATGGTGTGGTTAAATTGGATTCTGTTTTTCCCATAGAAACTGTCGGCTCGTCGGCAGAAATCCCGCCAAGCGGAAGAGTTCCATCATTTTGCATATCAACGGTGGCGTTCTGATTCATCACCGGGCTTGCCATCATAGGGGTTACATTTGCCTCCGTAACCATGCTCTCTGCATCCGGGTCAAACATTTCCGTCGGTGAGTCACCAAAGCCCTTTCCCTCCTGACAATGCGGGCAACTGGAGAATTTCTCTCCATCGTAAAAATGACCATTTTCACATCTTGTTAAATTCATAATAATCTCCTTTCCTGTATCTGATGATACACTTCAGCGTTATGCTTTATTTTATTTTTTTAATAGTACTTTCTCTATATTGCAATATGGCAACTGACGTATTGTCCTGTGAATGCGTGTTGCCATGAACTGCCGCTTCTACTAACTGTACTGCCTTTTGCTCAATGGGATTTTTATCATCCAGTATAATGCTTTTTATCTGATGGTCCGGTAATGTCTTGGTGATTCCATCACTGCAAAGCATGACAATATCCCCGTACTGCATTTCAATTGGCTGTGTACTGATATCCATTAAACTGACATTTCCAATTCCCAGGAAACTAATCAAAGCCTCTTTCTGGCGTTTTCCCATGGCTTCTTCCTGGGTCATCTTTCCTTCTGCAACCATTTCCTGTAAACGAAGCCAATAATTGTGATCTCGCGTAATCTGGCGTATCTGATTGCCTCGAATAATATAAATCCGGCTGTCGCCCACGGAGGCCCAGTACATCTTATTTTCCTCGGCGATGGCAGCTACCATGGTAGTTCCCGAACCTCTTCCATTTTCTTTCGGAAAAGAAGATATGGTATTGTCGATGGTAATAATTCCACTCTTAAAGAATGCCGGAATGTCCACTTTATCTATATTTTCTATTTTTTGAAATGCCGAAATCATCATCTTGATAGCCGTTCGACTGGCTTTTCCGCCATCTGCCATCCCTCCCATACCATCGCAAACCACGCCCATGACACGGGTCTTTCGATTGGCAGCAAATTTTTTCGATGGGGATACATACACGGCGTCCTGCTGATATTCACGTCTTCCCTGATCTGTATAACAAAATGTTGCCAGCTCCGGGATGGTACGCACTACCTTTTTGGGTTCTGTTGTCGGTGGCATTGCCGGAGTATTCTCCACTTTCTTTTTCTTTCTTCCAAACATGAATCACGATACCTCCACATAAAATATAAATCGTTCCTGAGTAGTCTGCATATAAAACCATTCCCCCGGTTTTAAAAAAGCACTCTGTCCCTGTTCCAAGATTGCGCTTTTCACAAAGGTATGGTTTTTGGAAAAGTTTGTCACACAAAAGCGCTCACCTGCCTTATCATACATTACCATACAATGCTTTGAACTGATTTGGCTGTTATTCAGATAAATGTCACAAACTTCATTTCCATCTTTTCTTCCTATAACCATAGGGTGGTCAGGAAAATACCATTTTCCTACTGTTATTCCCTGCTTCAACTGCAATTTCAGGCAGGGTTTTTCTCCTTGTGTCGCTTCATTGGTATTTGCTGAATCATAGATTCCGGTTTCCCGCAAAAAATCTGCCATTGTTTGTGGACGTTCGGCATAATTCCTTCGCAGTCCGTGCTGGATAGCATTACTCATGGTCCCGGATACATTTTGATTCACCTTGTGCAGCGGTACCAATTTCACTCCGGTTTGTCGGTCCGGCGCAGAAGGAGGTTTTTTCCCGGTTACCACAAAATAATAAGTAGCTGCCAAGGCATATATATCCGTCCAAGGACCCTGCCGCCCATTTCTCGAATATTGTTCGATTGGTGCAAATCCCGGCTTTACGAGAACTGACATACTCAAGGGATTGCTCAGGGCATAGGTTCTGGTCGCTCCAAAATCGATTAATTTGAATTCTCCATCCGGTGTTATCATAATATTGTCCGGACTAATATCTCGATGAAGAAGCATATTTTGATGAATCTGGCTGAGAGATTCACCCACTTGGCGAAGCATCTTGGTAGCCATCCAGAGGGGAATTGTATGACCTAATTTTTTCATGTATTTGCTTACGGTCTCTCCCTGGATATATTCCATTACAATATAGGCTGTACTGTTGGCATAGAAAAAATTCTGCACATTGACGACATTGGGATTGTAATAAAGCCCCTGTAAAATCTTTGCCTCGTTGATAAACACCTGACAACCATGTTCATAAACTGCGTTTCTTCCCTCGCTGTTTGGTATCAATTGATTGGTCATACTGTCCCGAATCGCCCATGCTCTGGGAAAATATTCTTTGACCGCACACAGTTTGTTATTTGCCTGGTCACAGGCCAGATAGGTGATTCCAAATCCTCCAATGCCAAGGACACGCCCCAGCAGATATCGTTGATTCAATCGTGTTCCCGGCGCCAGGGCATATTTATCTCTCTGCTGATGCACATACCCGCAACTATTACATAGTTGGCCATCAAAGGTACCAACTTGAAAACAATTGGGACAAAACGAATGTGTTTTCATAGCACTCTCTCCAATCTGCTACCTGATTTTTCTTACGTTGTCGGTTCTGCTTCTTTTACCACATGGAAAACAAAAGTTTCTCTTCCTGCTGTAATTTTGTCCCCATCTAACAACATTCGCTTGGATGTGACTTTTACACCGTTTACAAATGTGCCATTGGTGGATTCCAAATCTTCGATATAACAAGCCATTTTGGTGACTTCTATGACAAAATGCTGCTTGGACAATCTTTCATCGTCAAAGAAAATGTTACACATCTCCGAACGGCCTACAAATAAACTTCCTTCTACATTCCATTCCACATCTTTTATGGTTCCGGCACGGTCCGTAATGCTCAACCGAATCAGTTTGGTGTCCGCTTTCAACATATCGGAAGGGTCAACTTCCACAATTTTTCCCGGTTTGCGCTTGATAATAATAATCACAATCAAACCAATGATAACCACCAGGGCAATTACCAAGAGCCACCAATATCCCTTGATAAACTCTTTGATTTTTTCTTTGCCTTCATCCAATCCTTCAAAGGAAAACTCATAGGATTTTGACAATTTATTTTGATCCTGCGTGTCATCGCAAATATTGGTACAACTCAGGACATAATCTCCGGTAAAGAGTTCCTCTTCAAAGGTAAGAACCACTTTCCCATCCACACTGTTGTAATTGGCATTGCTGACCTTCCATACTTTTCCATCATCTTTTTCGCTTTTGGTTTTTATCACATAATTTGCCGCTTTGTCAGCCCCCATCACATTTCCCGAATCATCTGTCAGAGTAAAAGAAATAGAATTTCCCTGTACTTTTTTGATATCTTTGATTTCAGGTGGTGTGGTATCCTCCGTAAAGGCACTATAGTTGATATTGACGGCATCCATGGCCTGGGTTCTTCCATCAATGGATGCTGTTAAAATCAATTTGGTAATCCCGTCAATTTTTTTATTGGATGGCGCTTTTAAACGAACCACAAAGGTTCCTTTTTTCCAGATTTTCTTAATATCCTTAAAAGCATTGGCTACGCTCTTTTTGGACTTGCTTCCACTACAATCTGCATAATAGCCGCGGCAGTTCTTTTCATCCAGTATTTTGTCCCTTGTATATTTCATCTTCGCTTTATTGGGCTTTTGTGCTTTGTTGTACAAAAGGACACCATATACCGGAATCATGGATTCGGAAACGGTTTTTCGAATCACTTCTTTGTCATTATTTTTCCCAGTAGAGTCATCTTCGCCATCGGTCACTACCAGGACAACGGTTCTCTTGTCCGCCACTGTATTTTCTTCCAGCACTTCTCTCAGGGAACGGTACAACACCGTCTTGCTTTTTTTGCTGTTATAATATTTGATTCCTTTTATTTTCTTAAGGTCTCCGTATAATTGATCCGACTCGCTTCCACTCACCATTCTGCCAATCACATTTTTTTTGCTTCCTGCGGAATCGTTTCCACCTACGGTATACAAAGTCATCTGGTCTTCTTCGGACAACTCCTGACGCATGGCAACTAATTGTTTCTTTGCTTCTCCCAGCTGTCCCGGTTCAACGGAGCCGGAATTGTCTACCAGAATTATGTAATGGATTCCCTCTTTGCTCTCTTCAAAGGAAACGCTGTCCTCCGCCTGAAGTAATTGAATCTCATCGCCTATGGTTCCCGAAAAGGAAGCCTTTTTACTCATCTGTCCGCCGGTTACATAGGCGGTTATATCCGGTGCTTTTCCATGGGCCTGTTCCACAAGATATGGAGTCATAAATGTCTTGGCATTGGCCACAGAATTTTTGTCAAAACATAAGCAAAGGACTCCTGTCAATAAAAGTATCCAACTTATTTTCTTTATTCTTCCTGCCATTTTCGTTCCTCCTTACAATATGGTACAAATACAAACTCTGTCTCACCCACTCGCACTTTGTCATTTTCCTGCAATGGCCGGGCACTCTGGATCAATTCTCCGTTTATGTAAACCAGATTGGCTTCCTCTGCTGCCAGATAGAACCCGTTTCCCTTGGGGTCATATACGATGGATGCATGTTTTTCCCGGGAAATCTCCATATCTTTTACCACAGCAACATCCATCTTCGGGGATCTTCCGATAAAATTTTTCCCGGAGTGCAACCGATAATCCTTTCCTCGTTCTTCCCCTTGAATGCAAATCAGCCATCCCACCACCGGCTGAATTTCTTCGGAAACTCCGAAAAATCCCAGTGCAATGGTTTTATCGTCATCGAGTTCATCCATATCTGCAAGATCAAAATCAAACTCTCCGATATCTACCTGTTTTGCGGATGTGGCAGAAGCGGAAATCTGTTTATCCAAATCCTCCAATTCACCGGCTATGTCCTGAAAGGAAACTGTCTTATCATCTTCTTCCCGGTCATTGAGCTTCAATGCCAGTTTCCCTTGTTCTCTTTTACAATGCGGACAGACCAAATCAACATTTGAATCATACCAATGCCCGTTGTTGCATTTTACTACCATGGTAATTCCTCTTTCCTCTCTTTTTCTTTAGCGGACAAATACCGCAATTGCTGTATAATTATCCATATTGGTTCCTTTTCCATTTTCCAATATGACTTCTCGCATTTTTTCCAGCCACTCTTCCGGTGTCTGGGCTTTTTTCAACAGCTTACACATCTGTTTTTCATCAATTAGTTCCCAAAATCCATCGCTGCAGAGTAAAAATGTACTATTTTTTGTAATATGAATTCCCTTTAACACTTGATACTTGGGAGTGGACCATTCCGTCCCCATTACTCGCAGCAACCGACTGCGATCCACATGATGTCGAATTTCTTTTTCTTTTATCTCTCCGCTTTGATATAACATTTGAGGGACGCTGTGGTCCTGGGTTCTTGTGACATATTTCCCTTTTTCAAAATAGTAAATCCGGGAATCCCCCACATGGGCAAACCAGGCATCCAGATTATTTATGGTCAAACAAGTCAATGTCGTCTTCATTTGATCTGTGGCATCTTCTTCCTTTTGCTTTTGCAGCAAGTCCTTTTGGGATTTCATAATGCTTTCTTCCACCGAAATTCCTTGTTTGAGATAGTTTTTCATCTGCTGTATCACAAAAGAGGAGGCAATATCACCGCTTCCATGTCCTCCCAGGCCATCACACAGCAAGAAGAAAAGAGAATCCTTTGTGGGAAGAATCCCGAAAGAATCTTCATTTACTGCACGACCTCCCTTATCTGTTATGCTGTGATAAGATATTTGTATCTGCGTATCAAACATGATGAATTGCCTCCTTCATATGATTCAGTTCTATTATAATTTCTTTTTTCCGCTTCCAAATAAAATGTAATAATTATCACTTTTGTGGTCATTTTTAACCCACATCATTTTCAGAATGAATTGAGAATCATTTTGCGATATTTTTTCATTCTCGCTTTTACAATCTTGTAATTGCATTTGGTGGACAATCCGTTCAGAGCACCTTTTTGTATTTGCTGAATCCCCATGCTTCTTATATACATATATTTTGTTTTTCCACAACCCTTAAAGGCATTTCTCCGAATCTGAACCACCTTAAATGATTTACCTGCATAACTTACTTTATCCGGAATATTGTACTTTTTCTGATTTTTCTTTTGCACTCCTACCACAGCAACTGTACGCTTTTTCGCTGTATTACTTACAATCTTATAAACAATTCCTTGCTTCGTGAATTTCTGTTTTATCGTTGAAGACGTGCTCTTATTGTAAGAGGATGTGTTGGACACTTTCGTAATCGTGGACGATGTAGACGAAGAATGGGAAGTTGTTTGTGGCGCTTTTGTCGTTTGTGGCACTTTCGTTGTTTGTGGCACATTAACCGTTGGCTGCGTAGGCACCGGTGTCGGATTTGCCGTCACTACCGGCTCAGATATCTCCTTCTTCTTCCACTGCGCATAAAATGTCCGATTCCCGTCTATGTAAAATTCACTATTCAATCCAAAATAATCTTCCGAATCCGGTTCATAGCCCCACCCGGCAAAAGTAACATCCTCTTTATCCTCTAATACCGGCATTTCAACACACTCTAGTGGTAAATACTGCGGATACAAATCCAGAGCTTCTTCTCCTTCGTAGACATCATCTTCATAAAACCAGGTACCTGTTCCATCTATTTTTGTATTCCAACCTTCAAGAGTTCGTACATAATATTTATATTCCGGGTCATATCCTTCATTATCGTTTCTATCATAGTAGACATCCCAATATTCATATGGCTCATA
>JALEKC010000151.1 GCA_022769325.1 Eubacterium sp.
GCAAAGTCATATGCTGCTTCTGTACCATTCAAATCAACTTCCAAACATTTGTTGGTTGGATCTTCCGGATCGGCTACGACTTTCATCGTACCGGAGTTCTTGTCTGCGGAAGTGTATTTCCACTCTGTTCCTACAGGATAACTTTCGAAATTTTCTACCAGTGTTTTCTTTCTGGTATCCGGTGTAGCTGTTGGAGCAGCAGTCTTGTCGCTCTCGAATTTAACTACATTTACTTTAATGGTAGATTTCTTACCACTTCCATCGGTTGCTTCTGCTGTTACATTCGCCTTACCAATTTTACGAGCGATAACGGTTGCTTTTGTACCGCTTCCAACGACTTTCAGGATGGAACTCTTATTGGTAGACCATTTCAAAGATTTGCGTGTTGCTTTCTTTGGAGATACAGAAGCTTCTACCACCATGTTACGACCATTCATAATCGTAAAGGTGTTTTTCGTAGCCTTCAATGTATCCGTATGTTTAGGATATTTTTTCTGCTTCTGGCCATTTACTTCTACAATTTCGTAATTCGCACTCTGCCAGGTGGAAGTTGCAGTCTTTGCGATGGCAACCTTCTTTACAGGAGTACCAATCTTAACTGTAATTGTAGCTTTTTTCTTAGCGTTCTGCTTAGATGTTACTGTGATTTTTGCTGAGCCTTTGCTCTTGCGTGCTTTCACAACACCTTTTGAACTAACGCTTACAATAGAAGCTTTGCTTGATTTGTATGTAACCTTTTTACTTGCTTTTTTAGGTGTCACAGAAACCTTCAGTTTCTTTGACTGTCCCTTTTTCAGCACAAGGATTCCTGATCCGCCAACTTTGACTCCAATGGTGACTTTCTTAACTTTTGTAGCCGCCTGAGAATCAACGGACGTCACAGTCAAAGATGTGATTACCATAGCGAGCACGAGCATCGCTGTCACAAATCTTCTGAAATACTTGGCTGACTGTGTACCGATTTGTCTCATCGTAATACCTCCTAATTATTTTGTGTTCCATTGTAGAAAACTCCAATACATCCACAATGATACTTAAAAAGATTATAACACTACTGTCAATAATATGCAAGCATGATTTTGATTTTTATTAAAAATATGAACACACCTCCTAATTATTTTTTACATTTTGTTTACATCTTGCATATTTTTTTATCCAACTTTACTATATAAAACATTTTTGTCATCATTGTGGCGAATTTCTTTCTTTTTTCTTGACCTTTGTGGTGGATTCGAGATAGAATAAGCATATGAACATTTTACTAAAGGAGTTTTTAATTTATGGATTTATCATTTTTGGATGCGATACATCACACGTTTTCTCTGGAAACGAAGGATATTCACCTGTATGCCCCACTGACTCTGGCTTACATCGGTGACGCCGTCTATGAAATCATCATACGAACGTTAATTGTAGAGGAAAAGTCCGGAACCGTGAAAAAACTGCACCTGCGCTCCAGCAAGCTGGTCAATGCCAAGGCCCAGGCAGACGTTATGACAGCCATTGAAAGCGGTCTGACAGACGAAGAACTTTCCTATTATAAAAGAGGGCGAAATGCAAAGCCGCATTCGGTGGCCAAAAATGCCAACTTACACGATTATCACACGGCAACAGGATTTGAGGCACTGATGGGATATCTATATCTCACAAATCAAATGGACCGCGCTTTGGAACTTGTGCGTCTCGGATTGGAACTTACGAATCGGTAAAAATAAACAGAAACGTGAAATTGAGATGTTTCCAAAAGTTTCTCTTCTTGGGGAGGCACTTCCATTATGCGTTTCTGTTTTGTTTACTTATTCACATTCGCGAAAAGCAGGTTCCATTTTTTCTATCTCCCCCCGGTTTATGCCATGTTTTTTTGCCAACACTCTCCAGTTTTCACTTTTCACTGCGCTTTCTCTCCTTTTTAGCAACCCGCTTTCTTACAGGCAAGCCCAAATCTTGAAGTTTACGTCCCAATTCGTCATCTTTCGCCACAAGCAATAAATCTTTATCCATATAATTCAATGCATGCAATACAGCAGCATAACAACCTATCGCCACGGAAGGAGCGCCCTTTTCTATGGAGCACAATGTAGCTCTGCTTATCCCCGCTCTTTCTGCCACCATTAATTCAAAAAACTTTTAAAATGAAAATATTTTTCAAAATCCTCCAACACCAGCCAATACCAATAATGCTATTACTAAAATAAGCATAAATATTATGTAAGCAACTAAAAAGTTTTTGCTTTTTGCTTTATTTAAAAAAATAAGCATTAACCCGACAAACAATACAACCACAATACCTAATGAAAGGTTAAGCATTACAAGAAATTTCAAATTTGCTGTTTCTGCATTTATATTAGTGAAGTTTACCATTATCATAGAAAAGACCGCAACAAATACACCCATTATTGTCATAATATTGGCATATATTCTACTTTCTTTTTCTTCTAATTCTTCTTTTTGCTGCTCAATTTTTAAAATTTTCCGCTCATATTCGTCCTGATAACCAGCAAATCCTCGATATTTCTCTTCATTATTAAAAGAAGCATTTTCTTGAAGATTATATGTTTTTTGAGGGACTTCTTTTAATTGTTCAAAAAAGATTTGAGCAATCTTGTCTCCTTTGTCAAGCTTTATTCGATTCGGTGATATATTGGAAACACGTAAAAACATGTATGTCTTATGACCGGGAAAATAATGAGGACCACTTACTTGAATTCCAAGACGCATCTTTGAATTTTTCTCACCAATTCGCCCCATTAAATCGTCAGGCATATGTATCATTTCTTTGGTTCGGACAAAAATAGTTTCACCCGGTTGTAATATATAAGACTCCTTTTCCGCATCATTTGTTATGATGCATTCAAGAGTTACATCATAAGAAACAGAGTTTACATTGTTTTCATCATAACCTTCGATAACAATATCTTTTCCACGTTGTTTTATTTCTTTATCTACTAATAGCATGGCAAATCCCCCTTTCATTTATATTATAACACTCATTTCGGTGTTTTCAAGTCAATTTCATAATTTTATGTCGGTTGATAAAAGATATTCATCCGGGTTTTTGACACTTGATTTTTATCTACATTTTCTCTATCACCTTTATTTTATCCTTTTGAGGCTTATTTCAATTTTTACGATTTTGTTAGTGCTTATTTGTGCTATTTGTATTATAGTTTCAATGTTGGTTATCTGTTTCTGCAACAGTTATGCAGCGAATTAAGATTCGATAACATTTGCAGAAATATCCGTAACCGGCGACGGAGAAATAGCCGAAAAAGATGTGTATGAAATAGACGAAGAACGGATCCGGGAAGAAGCTGCGTATGACGGTTTTTATGCTGTTGTCACAAATCTGGAAAGGGATGTCCGCGAGATCATCAACATCAACAAACGCCGCTGGGAGAAGGATTTACCTGCAGCCAGATCTTAGAGACACTCCGTGGAATGAACATGACGCTTTTAAGCAAAAACAGCGGTTATATTCCTTCGTATAAACGCACTCTGTTAACAGATGCTCTGCACGATATTTTCGGCTTCCGAACGGATTATGAATTTATTTCAAAATCATCCATGTGGAACATCATAAAAGAAACAAAATCGAAAAAAAGCACAAAAGCAAAAATATAGTACATATCAATACAAAAGCAAAACGGTCACAATCCTCGTGTTTACAGGAGGTGTGGCCGTTTTATAGCCTAACAAGTGTCAAAGATGGGATATTAAACGAAATAATCGATTTTGTCAATTTTTATTTACGTTATCTTGTCAGTGTCAGCACCAAATGCATCACGGGAGCCATGCCGAAAAAGTCAGGGAAAAGCAAAATCGCCCCTACAAATATGGCAATCACTATGACACAAAGTCCAAAGCGAATCCGGCTCATCGGGATGCACACTGCGATCAACACACCAAAGCTGACGATTCCGCCAGCCAGAAGGTGCAACGTTGACAGGACAAGTTCAGAAAAATGAAACACACCGCCCAATAGCGTTATAGTCACCAAACTTCCCACCATGCAGATGGCTGCCGGAAGAGATACCCGCAGTACGTTTCGCAAAAATCCTCGTGGAATGGTCTCTTCATGATGTTCCAGGGCTAGGACAAAACTGGGGATTCCGATGGCGGTGCCGCCTATCAGACTCAGTTGAATCGGAATAAAAGGATAACTCATCCCCAAAACAATATAAATGATGCACAAAAGAACCGAATAAATAGTTTTTGTCAAATAAAGAGCGCTTACCCGTTCGATATTGGAAATGATGGTGCGCCCCTCTCCCACAATTTGTTTCATGGAAGCAAAATCCGAATCCAGCAATACAATATGTGCGATTTGTTTGGCGGCATCACTCCCTGCTGCCATGGCAATTCCACAATCGGCCTCTTTTAAGGCAAGGACATCATTGACACCATCGCCAACCATCCCCGTCACTTTTCCCTCGGCTTCCAGGGCTTTCACGATGGCCTGCTTCTTTTCCGGGGAAACACGGCCAAAGACTGTATATTTCCCGATTTCTTCCCTCAGTTTTTCTTCCTCCTCCGGCAACGTCCTCGCGTCTACGTACCGGGCTGCCTCAGGAAGACCAGCGCGCCTTCCCACTACGGAAACCGTCAGAGGATTATCCCCAGACAATATCTTGATATCCACTTCTTTTTTCCGGAAAAAGGAAAAGGTTTCTGCTGCATCGGATTTGATAATATCAGATAAAACGATAAAGGCAATTTCTTTTTTATTATGTGTCAACAAAAGCACACGCATTCCCTCTGCGGCATATTTTTCTCCATCTTGAAGTACTTTTCTATCTTCGGACAAATACTCCGGAGCTCCCAGGCAGTAGACTCCTTCTCCTTGGATTTTCACCTGCATCTGCTTCCGGCTGGAGCTAAACGGAACCTTTTCTACGATTTCTTTTCCCTCTGTCTTGTCAAAATATTTTCGCAATGCCGTGGTGGTGGCATTGGATTCTTCAAAGGCATAAGAAAGTGTCCCCATAATCGCATTCACATTTTCCCTTTCGGACAATGGAACCACCTTTTCCACCTGCAGTTCCCCTGTTGTAATGGTGCCGGTTTTATCCAGGCACAGAACATCCACTCGGGCCAGGGCTTCGATAGCTTCCATTTCCTGCACAAGGGCATTTTTCTTTGCCAGACGCCCCACACCCAAAATAAAAGAAATGCTGGTGAGCAGCACCAGACCCTCCGGTATCATACCGATAACCCCGGCAACGGTATTTACAACGGAGTCAGAAAAACTGTTGCCGGCACTTTTCCATTGAATAAAAAACAGCAATATTCCCACTGGAATCAGCACATAACTCACATATTTGATGATGCGACCGATGGCATCCTGCATCTCCGATGTGGCACGGCGTTTGGTCTTTGCTTTTTTCACAAGCTGAGTAGCATAATTATCCTCCCCGATATGTACAACCTTTGCCACGGCACTGCCTGCCACCACATCGCTGCCGGAATAAACAAAATCCCCATTTTTCTTCTGAACTGCCAAAGACTCCCCTGTAAGAAGGGATTCATTGACTTCCATCCCGTCGGTGGAGAGGATTTCACAATCCACCGGAATCTGGTCCCCCAGCATAAGTAAAATTCTGTCTCCAGGGCAGAGTTCTTCGATGTCGCACTGACAAAACTCCCCTCCCCGGTATCTTCTCGCTTTGGTGGCTGTAACCACCGCCAAGGCATCTATAATTTTCTTTACCTTTAATTCCTGTATAATCCCGATGAAAGCATTGGTAATCACAATTCCCATAAAAAGCATATTTTTGTATTGGCCGGACAGCAGTATCAGCCCTGCCAAAACCAAATTCAAGAAATTAAAGTAGGTAAATATGTGCGATGATATAATTTCCCATTTGCTCCGGGACGCCATTCCTTTCATAGACCTTCCTCCCTCGTCTTTTGCCTCATACAACAACCTGTAATCATATTCCCAATAAAAAAGGAAATGACAGGCCTATCCAACCATGCATTTCCTCTTTCTAAAGCTAGCGACGGGAATCGAACCCGTGACCTCTTCACTACCAATGAAGTGCGCTACCGACTGTGCCACGCCAGCTGAATCATTTAATAACAATCCATGGACTATTCTATCAAAGACTCTCGCTTCTGTCAACAAAAATATTAAATTTTTTTGGATTTACCAAAATGCCATAAGTTTTTTCTTGATTCTCTGAAGTGCATTGTCGATAGATTTTGGAGACTTATCAAGTTCTTTGGCAATCTGCTGGTAATTCAATCCATCGATATACAAATTTACCACTTTTTGCTCAAATTGGCTCAAGTTCTTTTTGATATATTCTTCAATTTTTACCACTCGTTCCCGGTCTATCACAATATCTTCCGGATTAGAAATACCCATCCATTCCAGCATTTCTCCCAAAGTAGATGCTCCATTTTCCTCATTTCCGCGGTTTTCCACCGGAAGGTCCAGGGAAATGTAAGTATTCAGCGGCGAATTTTTTAACCGGTTGGCTCCCTTTACCGCATTATATAGCTGACGGTCAATGCAAATTCCGGCAAATACGGGAAATCCGGTCTCTTTTTTTTCATCAAAATCCCGTATCGCCTTATAAAGCCCAATCATCCCTTCCTGAATCAAATCGTCGTTGTCGCCTCCAATCAGATAGAGGGCACGGGCTTTTTTTCGCACCAGATTTTTGTATTTTTCAAGAAGATAATCGGTGCCTTCTTTTTGTCCTGCACGAATTTTCCGAATAATTTCTTCATCTGTATGATTTTCCCAATTACACTCCGTCACAAGCCACGTCCTTTCTTATTTAAAAGTCTTTTTCAAAAGCTTTTTTTAAAATCCTTTTCTCTGACGCACAATTTCATAGGCCAATACCCCTGCTGCAACGGAAGCATTGAGAGAATCGATATCTCCCGCCATGGGAATACTTGCCACATAGTCACAATGCTTGCGAACCAACTGGGAAACACCGGCTCCTTCATTGCCAATTACCAGTCCAATAGGCCCCTTTAAATTGTTGCGGTACATGATTTCTCCATCCATGTCCGCACATACAAACCAAAGCCCCCGGTCTTTTAGTTTTTCCATCTCTGCCGACAAATTGGTAACCTTTGCCACCGGTGTATAATGAATAGCTCCGGCAGAGGCTTTTACAACGGTAGCTGTCAAGCCCACCGCCCGTCTTTTAGGTATGATAACCCCGTGGGCCCCCGCCAGATTTGCCGTACGAATAATGGCACCAAGATTATGGGGGTCCTCAATTCCATCCAGCAAAAAGAAAAATGGGTCTTCTCCTCTTTTTTCTGCCAGTGCAAACATATCTTCGATGGTGCTGTAATGAAAGGCGGAAAGGTTTGCTATCACACCCTGGTGTTTTCCCGTCTCACTCATATGATCCAATCGCTCTTTGGGAACAAAATCCACCATTACACCAGTCTTTTTCGCCTCCCGCAAAATGCTAAGAACCGGACCATCCTGGCACCCTTTTAACACAAAAAGTCTCTCTATCAACTGCCCGGCACGAAACGCCTCCATCACACTATGGCGTCCTTCCAATCGCATTTCTTTTTCTTGTATTTCTATTTCTTGTCTATCCATTTTCTGTCTATCCATTTCTCGTCTCCTCCGTCATTGTCAGGTGATATCATTGATATACCAGCGAAGTTTGCCAACATCCAAATCGTCTCTCAGGGCTCTTGCCATGATATAGGGTTTGTCCATCAAACGTATGGTAATTCCCTGGCCTGTTACATTTTGCAAAAAATAACCATCGGCAAAAATCACCGTTTCCTGCTCCTGAACCCCCAGATAATAACACAGAGATTCCATTACTTTATCTGCATCTTCCGGCACACAAATCATTTCCTGCACTTCATACACATCTTCTTCATGAGTCACCACTGCCACCCCATAAACCATGGCACCATTGCGAAGGACTACAACTTTCCCTCCAAGTGCTTTCGTTTCTTTCATCAATGTGTCATAATATTTTTCATCCCGGTATATGTATATATCAAACTCACTGGTATACAGCTGTGCATTGGCAAATTCCACCGCCCGCTGCTTCATCTGGGGCTCTAAGTGAGAGAAGGAACCTGCCGAATACCATTTTCGACGTCTTCCTTTTACCTCCACCTGTTTGCGATAATATACTCCCCGAAAACCAAAAGGCTCATAAATGGCCTCTTTGGCCGGAGAAAGAAAGACCAAGGGCGCTCCTTGATTTTCCGCATCCATCATCCCCTGATAAAGAAGGGTCTTCATATACCCTCTGTGCCGCCACCCCGGGTCTGTGGCCACCCCCTCGATGTACGGACATTTTACCTTCTCCCCATTTACAACCAAGGTATAGTAGTTAAAAAAATTCATGCTGACCAAATCCTGTCCCTCGTATTTGGAATATACCACGGTGTGGTCCGCTCTTTCTTTGAAATAGAAATCAATGTATGCGTCCTTGTCTTTGAATATTTTTTTCCACAATTGCCTATGATTCATGATTCCGGCTCCTTTATTGTCATTCTAACATGCATACCGCCTGCGCCGAAATCCCTTCGCCGCTTCCGGTAAATCCAAGACCTTCTTCTGTGGTAGCTTTGATATTGACTTGATTCAACTCAAGTCCAAGAGTTTTTGCAATATTTTCCCGCATGGTCAATATATGCGGTGCCATCTTTGGTTTTTGTGCAATGATGGTGGCATCGATATTGTTGACAGCATATCCATGTTCTTCCAGCAACTGGTCCACATATGCCAAAAGACGCAAACTAGAAATCCCACGATACCGTTCATCGGTATCCGGGAAATGTGTCCCGATATCTCCCAGGGCTGCCGCTCCCAACAGTGCATCCATCACTGCATGCAACAAAACATCGGCGTCCGAGTGACCAAGTAATCCATATTCATATTCTATCTTTACTCCCCCAAGAATCAAATCCCTCTCCGGCACCAGACGGTGCACATCGTAACCCATTCCAATCCGCATAAGCCTTCCTCCTTATTTATTTTCTGTAAAATCCCCTCAAATTTAAGCTCGTAGGCATCCATTAAGGCAAAATATCTTTTGACCTCAACATCATTATATACAACTTATTTCAAAATAACAACCTAATTATTTTTCTCTTCCTAAATTTCTTCTCCCTTTATGTTCATTGACAATTCCACTGTTCTCCGTGCTTTGCAATATCTTTCTCCCAAATACGATTAAAAAGTCCCAAAAACGATGGTTTACAACTGGGAAAAGCCATGCTACAATTGAGTTATTCCACTTGACAAAATTAAATTCAATAGTATACTAAAAGAAAGGGTGATATGTTGGGAGATATGAATGCTTATGTAAATGATTACCTATCGGATAAAGAACGTTTTGCCGATTTAATGAACGGGGTCATCTTTCAGGGCAACAAAGTAATTAACGAAAATGATTTAATCGATCTGGATACTAAAAGTTGGAAGTCTCACACCCGCACCGGTGAGTCCACCAGGGAAAATATCCGTGATCACTTAAAATGCTGGAATTGCAGAGGCAAATCAATTATTCTGGGTGTGGAGGCAGAGCAAAATATCCAGTATGCCATGCCAGTGCGTACGATGAATTATGATTCCTCTCAGTATAGCAAGCAACTTAAATCCAGAAAAAAAGAACACCGCCATAAAAGGGATTTATCTTCTCGGGAGTACGTCTCTGGTTTTTCAAAAACAGAGCAACTGATTCCGGTACTTTCCCTCGTGCTATATCTCGGAAACGACACCTGGGATGCCGCCCATTCCCTCTCGGAAATCTGTGGCATAAGAGATATTGATGAGGAACTTCACAAATACATCCTTCCTTTTTTCAACAACTGGCATGTCCATGTTCTGGACATCAACACACTGGAAAATACCGATATATTTACCACGGATTTGCGCGAAGTGCTAGGATTTTTAATGTATCAGAAAGATAAAAAGAAACTGCAACATTTTGTGAAAGAGAACGAGGGCTTTCGTCACATGAAACCGGATGCCTACTCTTTAATCATGCAACTAAGTCACACAAAGCAACTGGATATTGCAAAAGAATCATACAATGCGAAAGGAGAAATTGATATGTGTCAGGCAATTGATGAAATGATAGCGGATGCAAAGTTTGAAGGCAAACAGGAAGGCAAACTTGAGGGCATACGTGAGGAAAAGATCCGAAGAGAACGAGAACGCAACCTGTTCGCCCTTCTCGTAAAAGAACATCGTTATCTGGAGTTGGAGCGAGCGACACAGGAAGATAGTTTTCGCATGAAACTCATGAATGAGTATGAATAGGAACTCCATCCCACGTAAGCAGTCTCGGCTCGATGTATGCATGAAAAAAGAATGCCTTTCGACATTCTTTCTAATTCGTAGCGGGAAAGGGATTTGAACCCCCGACACCACGGGTATGAACCGTGTGCTCTCGCCAACTGAGCTATCCCGCCATCTATATATGAGCTGCTTTTTATACAAATGGGACCTACAGGGCTCGAACCTGTGACCCTCTGCTTGTAAGGCAGATGCTCTCCCAGCTGAGCTAAGATCCCATTTGGTTTTGCTTATCAGCAGCACCATTGACTATTATATATGGTACCCGCGTGTTTGTCAAGCATTTTTTTGAAATTATTCTTAATTATTTATCCAAACAATGCTAAAAATGTTCCTCTGGCAAAGAAACTAAGGCAGAACATAATCGTTCCGGCAAGAAGAACTCCTCCCATACAAGCAAGGACACTCTTCTTGAATCCCATATCCAAAAGACTTGCTGCCAACGTTCCCGTCCAGGCTCCCGTTCCCGGAAGTGGAATTCCTACAAAGAGAAGCAATGCCACAAAAAGTCCACGCCCTGCTTTTTCCTGCAGTTTCTTTCCGCCTCTTTCGCCCTTTTCCAAACAAAAATTAAAAAATTTACCTATAATCGGCTTGTCCGCTCCCCATACAAGAACTTTTCTCGCAAAAAGATAGATGATAGGTACCGGAATCATATTGCCAATTACCGCAATCACAATAGCCAGCCAGAGTGGCTGTGCGTCCCAAAGTACGGCATAAGGAATCGCTCCACGAAGTTCAATAAGGGGAACCATGGAAATGATTCCTACTAAAATCATTTTTTTTAACATTTTTTCTTTCCTTTCATTTTTCCACTTTTACAATTTCAAC
>JALEKC010000160.1 GCA_022769325.1 Eubacterium sp.
TCAGGCATACCGCCGGAAAATGGCAGAAAACCACGACGGAATGACCGACTGCGCGGACCTTTTGCGCGCCAATGCAGAAAAAGGCGGCGAGAAAAAGATGCACTGCGACAATATGATCAAAGAATCCATAGAGGTTATGGATGAAGTCATGAATGCACAATAATTAAAGTAGATTGCAATGTTTCAGAAATAGTTGTGAATTTATTGTGGCAGTTTTGGGACGTTAAAGGAGCAGTAGATGGTTGAACTTTTTGAACCAATTCGTAAGGATATTATAGAAGTATTTCAATATGTACCAAGGTCTATTATAATAGGCATAATAGCTGGTATATTCGTTCAAATAATATACTGGAGCATTGGAAAACAACGGGCGTTTTTTAAAAATGCAGTGCCAGTTGGTCTGCTGGCTGCCTACATGGCGCAAATGCTGCAGATTGCCTTTTTTTCGAGAGAAGCGGGAACGCGAACGACGGTTAGTTTGAAATTATTTGAAACCTGGACTCCGGATGCACAGGGAAGGGCATATGTAATAGAAAATATATTATTTTTTGTTCCGTTTGCAATTTTATTATGTATATGTCTTAAAGTCCTTGGCAGGCATCGGCTATGGATCGTTCCTATTGCGGGCGCTTTGTTGAGTTTGTCAATTGAAACGATGCAGTTGATTGCAGGAAGAGGATATTTTCAAGTGGATGATATTGCCACTAATATTGTGGGAACGGTAGTGGGATTGATTATATTCTGGTGTATAAAATTAATTTGTAAGAAGGTCTTGAAAGAGCAAAAAGAATTTAGAGAAAAAGTCTGAACAGGAGGACAATGTGAAAACGATAATAGGAATCTTCTTGTTGGCCCTGGCGGCCATGGCAAGAGATAAAAATTGGAACTTGTTAAAAATACTGCTTTTTTTCGGGGCTATCAGTCTTTTTGTCAGTCATGCTATTGATATTTGGGTAAGTAACTTTGGTGCGTTGATGTGATTGTAAACTTTGATTTAAAAATCCCATTGAAATTGAAAAAAATATGTGATATACTTTACGTTAGTATGATACAAAATAACGAGAGGAACTGATTATCATGAAAAGAATTAAAACTCTGACAACAAAAAATCTGAAAGATACAATGAAAAAAGGTGGATGCGGTGAGTGCCAGACATCTTGTCAGTCTGCTTGCAAGACTTCTTGTACAGTAGGAAACCAGAGCTGCGAAAACAAATAAGCAGTGTTGTATCACAAAGAACGAAAAGTGGCAAAGGACTTGCCTGATTTTGGTCGGGTGGAGTCCTTTCTTATTGAATTCAATGGAATGAGGATAAAAAGATGATTCATCAATATAAAAATAATGGTTATAATATAGTATTAGATGTAAACAGTGGTTCGATTCATGTAGTAGATGATGTGGCATATGATGTGATTGGTATGTATGAGACCAAGTCAAAGGACGAGATTGCGGCCACTATTTTGAAAGAATATCCGGATGTAGGGAATGAAGAACTGGAAGAATTATATGAAGATTTGGAAGAAATGCGTGAGAATGGAACCTTGTTTACGGAAGATACTTATAAAGAAGGTGTGATTGATTTCAAACAGCGTCAGACGGTTGTCAAGGCATTATGCCTGCATATTGCCCATGCCTGTAACCTGTCCTGCCGATATTGTTTTGCCGGAGAGGGAGAATATCATGGAGACCGCTCGCTTATGAGTTTCGAGACAGGAAAGAAGGCTCTGGATTTTCTGGTTAAAAATTCGGGCAGCCGACGTAATCTCGAAGTGGATTTCTTTGGCGGGGAGCCTTTGATGAATTTCGATGTGGTTAAGCAGCTGGTTGCTTACGGGAGAAGCTTGGAAGAGCCATATGACAAGCATTTTCGATTTACGCTGACAACCAATGGGGTTCTTCTGGATGATGAGATTATCGAATTTGCCAATCGGGAGATGGACAATATTGTATTGAGCATCGACGGCAGAAAATCCGTACATGACCATATGCGCCCAAAGAAAAATGGCGAGGGGAGTTATGATTTGATTTTGGACAAATTTAAAAAAGTAGCAGAGAGCCGTGGACAGAATAAGTATTATGTCCGTGGTACATTTACCCACTATAATCTGGATTTTGTGGAAGATGTGCTGCACCTGGCAGATGAGGGATTTAAGCAGATTTCTGTGGAACCGGTGGTGGCAGACCCAAGCGAGCCTTATGCTATCCGGGAAGAAGACATTCCTGAGATTTGTGAAGGATACGATCGTCTGGCAAAAGAGATGATTCGTCGTGAGAAAGAGGGAAAAGGGTTTAATTTCTTCCATTTCATGATTGATTTGACAGGGGGACCGTGTGTATATAAGAGACTTTCCGGCTGCGGTTCCGGGACAGAATACCTGGCAGTAACTCCATGGGGAGATTTGTATCCTTGTCATCAATTTGTGGGAAATGAAAAATTTCTTCTTGGAAATGTAGAGGATGGCATTGTGAATACGGAAATTCGGGACGATTTTAAACTTTGCAATGTGTATGCCAAAGAAGAATGCCGAGATTGTTTTGCAAAATTTTATTGCAGTGGCGGATGTGCGGCCAATGCTTACAATATGCATGGTGATATCAATCAGCCCTATGAAATCGGATGCGAACTTCAGAAAAAGCGTATTGAGTGCGCCATTATGATAAAAGCAGCTTTGGATGAGTAATGGCTTTGGAAACTCAAGGGTACCAAAACCAAATGCCTAAGGAAACGCCCCCGAATATGCATTCGGCGGCAAGTCGTCGGCACAGGAGATACAAGAACTACGTTCTTGTGAGTGCCTCCTCAAGCATGAACGGCCTTTGG
>JALEKC010000016.1 GCA_022769325.1 Eubacterium sp.
TCTGCCGGAAATTGCTGCCAATGCCATCCTGGATGCCTGCACCGGTTCCAACCCAAGACAGCCAAGTCAGGAGGAAATGGAAAAACTTCTTAAATGTTGCTATTATGATACAGAAGTAGATTTCTAAATACAAGCATAAACGAATAGAACATATTTCAGGTTGTCTGTCCTGCATTTGTTGGGGCAGGCAACTTTTTTGGGGTGGCAGACAGCTTTTTTACTTGAATAGATTTCCTTCTTCCCTTATACTATACATATTACACGAAAGGGGAGAATAGAGAAATGAAAAAAACAAGAGTTATCCGCAACAATCTATATGCCTTATCGCTCTTATGGCATATCTATCCCGGGCAGGTGATTCACAAAGCCATTATCCTATTTCTGGGATATTTTGAATGGCTTTTTTACAGCGCCTTTTTTATGCGCTATGTCATCACCGCTTTGGAAACAAAACAGGAATTTTCTTCTATTATGACATTCCTATTTATCACCGTCCTTGTGTTTGGCAGTATTTCGCTTTACAATAGTTATATTAACGGAAAAATCATGCCATTTGCAACGGCAATTGTAAATCAAGGACTCAATAAGATTTTATTTCAGAAATCACGGAAAGTAGAATTATCCTGCTTTGAAGATCCTGAATTTTACAACAAATACACGCTGGCCATGGAAAATGCAGATGAACAGCTGATTAAAACGGTTGACAACATTTGGGGCGTCCTATTTGGATTCATTTCCACCATTGCCGCCTTTGTATTGATGTTTCAGGTTGATCGGTGGTCGATTTTATTTATCCTTTTTCCGGTGATTGGGAACTTTGTATTTGACCGCGCCATCGGGAAGGATGAGTTTGCAAGAAATGTGGATATGGCACCTTATAACCGAAAAATCAATTATGTCAACCGCGTCATGTATCTGACAGATTATGCCAAAGAGATTCGTCTGACCAATGCATTTTTGCTGATGAAACGGCATTACCGGGAGGCAATACAGGGTCTGATTGCCACGACCAAAAAATATAGCAAAAAACTTGTGGTTTATCATTGGTTCCGCGTCATGTTTACCTTTTCTTTCATTTTTGAAGGATTGCTCATTTATGGGGCTTACCGGACATTGGTGAGTCAAACCATGTCCCTGGCTCAGCTGGCGGTCATTGCCAGTATGATGGTAGCTTCCACTTGGATTCTCATCGGTTTTACCACTGCGCTGATGGATTCCTTTCGAAATGGACTTTTTGTTGATAATCTTCGCTATTTTCTGGAATATGAGGAAACCATTCCGGAGGATTACGAGGGAGAGGACCCGGGGGACCGGATTGATTGCATCGAATTCCGTGACGTCAGCTTTTCTTACAAAGACGAAGAAATTATCCATCATTTGTCCTTTTCCTTATATGGGGGAAAAACCTATGCCCTTGTGGGACATAATGGCGCCGGAAAATCCACCATTATCAAATTATTGTTGAGGTTCTACGACCCTACTGAGGGAGAAATTTTTCTAAATGGAAAGAACATCAAAACCTATAACCTGCAAAAATACCGTCGCTTATTTGCCACGGCATTTCAGGACCATCAGCTGTTTTCCTTGTCCGTGGTCGAAAATGTCCTGATGGAAAAGGAGACAAAGAGCAATCAGCAGCGGGCAGTAGACGCCCTAAAACTGGCAGGGGTATGGGAAAAAATCTCTTCCCTTCCCAAGGGAATCCATACAACTCTCACCAGAGAATTTGATGATGAAGGTGCGGTTCTTTCCGGTGGAGAATACCAAAAAGTCGTCGTGGCACGGGCTTTTGCCAAAGAGTGTCCATTTAAAATATTTGACGAGCCCTCCAGTGCATTGGACCCTATCGCAGAATACGAATTGTTTAACAATATTCTGAAATCCGGCAAAGAGAAAACCATGTTATTTATCTCTCATCGACTTTCTTCGGTGCGAAATGCAGATTGGGTTTTTATGCTGGAACAGGGGCGTATCGTTGAAGAAGGCTCTCATGCCACCCTCATGGAAAGGCAGGGAACCTATGCTGATATGTATCAGAAACAGGCAGTTCATTATTTGGCGGATGAAGAAAAAACAAGGAAACTAGTGGCAAAAAAGGAGGGGTCTTTATGAAAGAAGTTTTAAATAATCATCTGTTTTTGTGGAAACTTTGCTTTCGGACAGCTCCCGGATATATGATTTATTTTTTGTATGATGCCGTTCGTTACCAATTTATCATTTTCCTAGAGCATGTTCTTGGGATTCGCTATGT
Organism: Eubacterium sp.; assembly: GCA_022769325.1. Taxonomy (GTDB): domain Bacteria; phylum Bacillota; class Clostridia; order Lachnospirales; family Lachnospiraceae; genus Eubacterium_F. The sequence goes on from JALEKC010000016.1 coordinate 2,252, forward strand.
CCTTCACTGCGCAGAATACGGAGAGCCTTTTTGGAAAGCACTACTGATAATCGGTGGAATTCTGTTCATCAATGCCATTCAAATTATACCCGATGGATTTTTTATTCACAGCATGACACCGAAAACAAAGCCAAAATTGTATCAGGCACTGAAAGAACAGATGTACCGCAAAGCGGCAGAACTGGATTTGTCCTGTTATGACAATCCAGATTATTACAACGAATTTGTCCTTGCAGTATCTGAGTCTGAGCAGTCCATTGACCGATTTCTCACGCTTTTGAACCAAATCATGCAGGCCATCACTGTCATGTTGACAACCGGCATCTTTTACCTGATGACCGATGCTATCGGCATTTTGTTTGTGCTGGCATCCTTCCTGTTGACCTTCTTTCTAGCCAATGCTTTGAATAAATTGAATTACAACAACCGGTTAAAAATCAATCCTCATATCCGAAAGCGCAATTATGTCAGCCGTATTTTCTATCTCAATGACTATGCCAAAGAAATTCGGTTACATCCGGAAGTAGGCGATATGCTGGAAGAGGAATTCGAAGAGGCAAATGAGCAAATCCTTCAGGAACAGAAAAAGGTTGCAAAGAAACGTATGGGACTGCTTTTTTCACAATTGTATCTCGCCGGAGACTTTATTATAGATGGATTGTATATCGCTTATCTTGTATTTCAGGCAGCCGTCCTTCATCGCATTGACTACAGTAATGCTGTGGTCTTATTTAACCGGACCGGGAGTCTACGGGACTGTATGAAAAAATTTGCAGATATCGGCCCCCAGGCCAATGAAAATAGCATGTATATCAATAAAATCCGTGCTTTTCTTTCCTATGAGCCAAGCATCCAACATGGTGTTGGTAAGTCCCTGCCTCCTCAATGCGGCGAACTCGTCCTTGACCATGTCAATTTCCGCTATCGCGAAGATTCTCCCGAAATTCTGCATGATATCTGTCTGCGGGTAAAACCGGGTGAAAAAATCGCCATTGTAGGTTACAACGGTGCCGGAAAAACCACCTTAATTAAGCTTCTCATGAGACTTTATGACCCTACCGAAGGCAGAATTGAGTATTGTGGTGAAGACATCCGTCACTACAATTTAGAAGCTTACCACAAAAAAATCGGGGTTGTATTCCAAGATTACAAAATATATGGGGCCAGCCTTTTGGAAAATGTTATCTTAGATGATTTGGAAAATCCAAATGAGAAAAAAGAGGCTGTTGAAAAAGCTTTGATTCAGAGTGGGTTCAAAGACCGCCTGGACACACTTCCTCTGGGTCTTGACACACCACTCACTACTGAATTTGACGAAAATGGCATCAATCTGTCGGGAGGCGAAAGCCAAAAGGTCGCCATTTCTCGTGCCTTTTATGGGGATGTAGACATCCTGATTATGGATGAGCCATCCAGTGCCCTTGATCCGATTGCCGAGTATTCCCTGAACAAAGCCATGCATGCAGCAGCAGAAAACAAGACTGTTTTTTATATCTCCCACCGTCTCTCCACCACACGGGATGCCGATCGCATCATCATGTTGGAAAATGGGCAAATTATCGAAGAGGGTACCCATGCAAAATTGCTTGCCCTGAATGGTAAATATGCCAAAATGTGGGAGGCACAGGCAAGTAATTACCAATAAAAAATCTTATAATTGACAAAAATAAGGACAAATATCTTCATACCTTCCGTCTTTCATGCGGAACCCATTTGGAATCACGCCAAGTTGCTGAAAGCCCAACCGCTCGTATAAATGTCTGGCATGTATATTGGAGGCCACAACGGCATTGAATTGCAATATCTTGTACCCAAAATGTGGTGCCTGGCAAAGGCAGTCCTTTACCAATTTTTCTCCAATATGCATCCCACGACACTTAGATGTCACTGCATAACTGGCATTGCAAATATGCCCGCAACGTCCCACATTGTTGGGGTGCAAGATATACAAGCCGACAATTTCACCCGTGTCTGTATTTTCAGCGACACCCGTATAAGTCTGGCTTGCAAAGAATTCACTTCCAGTCACTTTATCCAGGCACTCATCCTGGGGAAATGCGATACCTTCTTCCACCACTTCATTCCAGATAGCCAGTAGTGCAGGTAAATCTTCTTTCTTGTATTGACGTACGATAATTTCTTCTTGATTCATGTAATTTCCTCATTTCTTAAACAAAGCCATCCCAAGAAAAATATGGGATGGCTCTGTATCATTTACTATTATTTCTTCTGTCCAGCCAGATTGATTCTTACCAGAGATTTTCGGAGAGCAAGTTCCGCACGACGCATATTTACATTTGCATCCATACTCTTAATGCGTCGCTCCGCTCTGGCTTTTGCATCCAGAGCCCGCTTCATGTCAATCTCTTCCGGCCATTCACAGGACTGTGCAAGAATGGTTACTTTATCCGGAAGAATTTCCAAAAAGCCCTCCAGGACTGCTGCCTCACGAATCACGTTATCCGCGGTATTTTCCGTAATGGTAAGAACACCGGGAGCAACGATGGACGTCAAGGGGATGTGGTCGGCATATACACCGATGTCACCTTCCGTCGTAGTCAACTCCACCATTTCCACCTCTCCGGTATAAAATACACGCTCTGGAGAAATCACCTCTAATTGGAATTTTTTTATATCCGCCATAGCCAACTCCAATCCGCTCTCGCTATTTACGTGCAACGACTTCGTCGATGGTTCCTGCGTTTAAGAAACAACTTTCCGGAATGTCATCATGCTTTCCTTCCAAAATCTCCTGGAATCCACGGATGGTCTCCGAAATCGGAACATACTTACCTGGAAGTCCGGTAAACTGCTCTGCCACGAAAAATGGCTGAGAAAGGAAACGCTGAACTTTACGCGCACGATTGACAAGAACCTTCTCATCCTCAGACAACTCGTCCATACCAAGGATGGCAATGATATCCTGCAATTCCTTGTAACGCTGCAAAATCTCCTGCACACCACGTGCTACTTTATAATGTTCTTCTCCGACAATTTTCGGATCCAAAATACGGGAACTGGAGCCCAATGGATCTACCGCCGGATAAATTCCAAGTTCTACAATGGAACGATCCAATACTGTAGTGGCATCCAAATGAGCAAATGTGGTAGCCGGAGCCGGGTCTGTCAAGTCGTCCGCCGGCACATAAACCGCCTGAACGGAAGTAATAGACCCATTTTTTGTGGATGTAATACGTTCCTGCAAAGCTCCCATCTCGGTCTGAAGAGTTGGCTGATAACCAACCGCACTTGGCATACGTCCTAAAAGTGCGGAAACCTCAGATCCTGCCTGGGTAAATCGGAAAATATTATCAATAAACAAAAGAACGTCTTTTCCAACCTGATCACGGAAATATTCTGCCATAGTAAGTCCCGTAAGACCAACACGCATACGAGCTCCTGGTGGCTCATTCATCTGACCAAATACCATGGTTGTCTTATCGATAACTCCGGATTCAATCATTTCATAATATAAGTCATTTCCTTCACGGGTACGCTCTCCAACACCGGTAAATACGGAATATCCACCGTGTTCTGTTGCAATATTGGTAATCAGCTCCTGAATCAATACTGTCTTACCAACACCGGCACCTCCAAACAAACCGATTTTTCCACCCTTCTGATAAGGGCACAAAAGATCCACAACCTTGATACCGGTTTCCAGCATCTCTGCCTGCGTGGATTGCTCTTCAAATGCCGGAGCTTTCCGGTGAATCGGATGATATTCTTTTACTTTTGGTGGCTCCTTTTCATCAATTGGGTTACCAAGGACATTGAACATACGTCCCAATGTCTCTTCGCCAACCGGAACCGAAATCGGGGCTCCCGTCGCAATCGCTTCCATGCCTCGAACCAATCCATCTGTTGGTCCCATCGCGATACAGCGAACTGTATCATCTCCCAGATGCTGGGATACTTCTACTACAAGAGTTTTCCCATCTTTTGTCGGAATGTGAATCGCATCGTATATTTCCGGAAGATTTCCGTCTTGAAAACGAATATCCAACACAGCTCCGATAATCTGAGTGATCACACCAGCATTTTTCGTTTTATTCGCTTCTGCCATTGTGGTCATTTCACTCCTTCCATTTTCTAATTTATTCGTAAATCCTAATGAATCTTATTGGGTAAGTCCTTCTTACTCGATTGCCGACGCACCTGCCACAATCTCCGTCAATTCTTGTGTAATTGCCGACTGTCGTGCACGGTTATACTGCAATCCCAGCGTGTCAATCATTTCTTCTGCATTGCTGGTAGCAGAATCCATCGCCTGCATACGGGCACCATTTTCACTGGCAACTGCCTCCACCAAAGCACCAAAGATAAGACTATTCATATACATCGGAATAATATAATCCAAAGCTTCTGACTCCGTTGGTTCATAATTCATCAACAAAGTCGAAACTTCCGATGATTCTTCCTGAGACACAATGGTCTCAATATCTTCCTTGGAAAAGGGAAGCATTTTTATCAACGTCGGTATATGCGTTACCGTATTTTTAAATATGGTATAAGCCAGATAGATTTCATCAATCTCTCCACTCTCCATGGCACTCATAACCGTCTTCCCAATGGAAATAGCATCTCCAAACAAAGGATTATTCATTACTTCGGAATAATCCCCACGACAAGTGTAGCCATTTCGCTTCATCGTCTCCAGTCCTTTTCTACCAACCGGAAAAATAATGGTATCTTCTTTGGAAAAATCACCTTTGGTAACAAGTTTTACCACATTGGAATTGTATCCTCCGGCAAGTCCGCGATTTGACGTAATCAAAATCACTCCTTTTTTCCCGGAAGACTCCTTTTTCCCGGTCAAAAGCGGATGGTCGAGATTTTGGGATTTGGCAAGCATTCCGGAGACAGTCTCATACATTTTGTCAAAATATGGCTTTGTTTCCTCCGCTCTTCCCTTGGCATGCTGCAATTTTACCGTAGAAACCAATTTCATGGCTTTGGTAATCTGGGAAGTACTCTGAATACTTTCACGTCGACGTTTTATATCTCTCATTGAGGCCATCTTTCAATCACCTCACCTTTCACGCATCCTGAAGGAATTGCTTCTTAAATTCTTCAATTGCCTGAATCAGCTTTTGTTCCATCTCATCATTCAAAACCTTTGTATCACGGATAGATGCCGGAATCTCCGGATATTTTGTATCGATAAAGGCAAACAATCCTTTTTCGAATTCCAAAACATCCTCCACCGCAATATCCAGCAGATATTTCTTGGTAGCGGCATAAATAATAATTACCTGATACCATACCGGCAATGGTGCATACTGCCCTTGTTTCAAGACTTCACGGATTCTTTCACCCTGATCCAGTTTTTCCTTGGTATCCGCATCCAAATCGGAACCAAACTGAGAGAAAGCAGCCAATTCGCGATACTGCGCCAAGTCGATACGAATGGAACCTGCAATCTTTTTCATGGCTTTAATCTGAGCAGAACCACCTACTCGGGATACACTCAGACCCGGATTAACCGCCGGACGGAAGCCCGAATTGAACATTTCTGTCTCCAGATAAATCTGACCGTCAGTAATGGAAATTACATTGGTCGGGATATAGGCAGATACGTCGCCTGCCTGGGTTTCAATAATCGGCAGTGCCGTCAGAGAACCGCCGCCCAATTTATCAGAAAGTCTTGCCGCTCTCTCAAGAAGACGGGAATGCAGGTAAAATACATCACCCGGATATGCCTCACGTCCCGGTGGACGACGAAGGAGCAACGAAAGGGTACGATATGCTGCTGCGTGTTTACTCAAGTCATCGTATACAATCAACACATCTTTTCCCTGTTCCATCCACTCTTCACCGATGGCACAGCCGGCATATGGTGCAATATATTGCAATGGTGCCAATTCACTTGCCGTCGAAGCTACGACAGTAGTATAGTCAAGTGCCCCATTGTCCTCCAATGTCTTTACAATATTTGCCACAGTGGAAGCTTTTTGTCCGATAGCCACATAGATACAAAGAACATCTTGGTCTTTTTGATTCAAAATGGTATCAATGGCAATGGCCGTTTTACCGGTCTGACGGTCTCCAATAATCAACTCACGCTGACCTCTTCCAATAGGAACCATGGAGTCAATTGCTTTAATTCCTGTCTGAAGTGGTGTATCCACCGACTTACGGGAAATAACTCCGCTTGCCACACGTTCTACCGGACGGGTTTTATCCGTGTGGATTGGTCCTTTGCCATCAATCGGCTGTCCCAGAGCATTTACAACACGACCTAACATCGCATCGCCTACCGGAACGGTTGCTACATTTCCGGTGGTCTTTACGGTATCACCCTCGTTGATATTGGAAGAATCTCCTAAAAGTACGGCTCCTACATTATCCTCTTCCAGGTTCAGTACCATACCGTAAATTTCATTTGGAAATTCCAGAAGTTCTCCCTGCATGGCTTTTTCCAAACCATGGATACGTGCAATTCCGTCTGCCACCTGAATCACGGTTCCAACATCCGAGACATCAAACTCTGTGCTATATTTCTTTATTTCATCTTTAATAACTGAACTTATCTCTTCAGGTCTTAAATTCATGTTTCTCAAACACCTTCTTTCCTTAGAAGTTTACACTCTGACCTTGCTTAATTTACGTGTCATCTCTTCCAATTTTGTCTGAATGGTATTGTCAACCACCCGGTCATCGATTCGAATGCGAATACCACCAAGAAGACTGGCATCTTCCGCATAATTCATCTCCAGGCTTTCGTAATTGGAAGTCTCTGACAGACGTTTTTCAATTTTTTCCTTTTGAGCATCGGTGAGAGGGGTGGGGGTCGTCACAAACACCACGCCAATCTTTTTATATTCTTTTGCTTTTTTATCAAAATATTGCAATACCGAATCAATTTGCCCAAAACGACCTTTTTTGACAAGTATGTGCAAAAATCCCATCATAATATCAGATACTTTGCCTTGAAAAATCTCGTCCATCAGTGCAAGTTCTTTTTCCCGAGTCATCTCGGGATGATTCATCATATCGACAAATGCTTTATTTTCCTCTAAAATACTGGAAATCTGTCTTACTTCCTCCCAGACTTCATCCAGCTTATTTTCTTCCAAAGCTGCTGAAAACAAAGCATCTCCATATACTTTTGATACTAATTTTGCCATGTTTCATCACCCATTTCCTTCAAGGTTTCGTCAATGAGCTGCGCCTGTTTCTCTTCATCCATCGATGCAGCGACAAATTTTCCTGCCATGGCAGATGCCACCTGAACCATTTCCTGTTTCATTTCATCGCGAACTTTGTTTTTCTCCAATTCCACCTCGTGTTCGGCTCTGGCCTTTATGGTCTGAGCCTCTTCCGATGCTTTGGCAACGATTTCTTTTTCTCTGTCAAGGGCTTTCTTTCTCGCCTGACCAAGTAATTCCTCTGCCTCATCATCTACTTTGGCAAGTTTTTCACGATAATTGTTTTCCAGTTCTTTTGCATCCTTTTCCGCCTTTGCTGCTTCTTCCAACTGACCGGCGATAAAATCTTTTCTTTTTTGAATCAATTTTCTTGCCGGATTAAACAACAAATAGGAAAGCAGGATAAACAATACCAACATGGCAATGAGTCCAATTGCCGTATCAAAAAGCAATTGTGGATCCAGTCCAAAAATTCGATTATCCATGTCTCTCTCCAATCTTTGTGATTATTTTTTGCCTATTATGGAATCAATGGATTCGCAAACAGAAGAATCATCGCAACAGCCAAACCATAAAGACCGGTTGTCTCGGCAACGGCCTGACCAAGAAGCATGGTTGACATGATATCACCTTTTGCTCCCGGATTGCGTCCTACTGCATTTGCACCGTATCCGGCTGCAATACCCTGTCCAACACCAGGACCAATACCTGCGATAACTGCTAATCCTGCACCAATTGCGGATGCTGCACTAATTAAATCTGCTCCTGAAAAATTCATAATATGTTTCCTCCTTAAAAATTTATTTTGTTCTTTGTTACTTGGCTTTATCGCCCGCTGCATTTGCAATAAATACCATGGTCAACATGGCGAATACATATGCCTGCAATGCTCCGGAAAATACATCCATATAGGCATGCAATGCTGCCGGCCATGCAATGGTTGCAACCTTTGGTAACAAACCATAAATCAATGCCATCATCATCGTACCGGAAAGTATGTTGGCAAACAAACGAAGTGACATTGAAACCGGTGTAGCAAATTCGCTGATAATATTCACCGGCAAAAAAACAAATATTGGTTCAAACAGCCCTTTGATTTTCCCCATTTTCTGCCATTTGAAACCTTGGTATTGAATCATTACAAAAGTAATCAATGCCAACGGCAGTGTGATACCATAGTCCGCCGTCGGTGGACGTAATCCAAACAATCCGGACAGATTACATGTAAGAATCAACATAAACAATGCTCCCACATAATTGCGAAAGCGTGGGGCAAGTTTTCCGCCCATGTTATCAAGAACCAGTTTGTCCACGGTTTCAACCAAAAGCTCAATGACATTCAAAAATCCTGTGGGAGCCTTTCGGTAATCCGCCTTTTTGATAACACGGTTTGCCACAATCGCAAAAATAATTAATGCGACCATGACAATCACAAGACATACGTGGCTTGTCGTAATCCAAAAGGTGTAGCCCCCGATATGCACTTGTTGATACCCATGGACGTAAAAATCCACTTTGTTATCCAAGCCTAAGTCTCCTTTCTCGTTTTTTCAGACAAATGTCTGTTTATCATTTATTCTGACAATTCCTCTTTCTTCTCTCGAAAAATCACAGGATATAACAGGGCTGCCACTTTGGTGGCAAAGAGTCCCATAAATACCGTAAAGGGAGAGAGAAACTGCCGAAAATAAAAACCCAGTAGTAATACTAGCAGGCAAATCAAGGAACGAAGGGATGCCTGCATCCGCAAATGCCCAATGGCTTTCTTTTTTTCCATATCCAATTCCACATCCAATGTGTTGAAACGGTGCCACATAAGTAAACTGGAAACCAAAGTTCCAAGAATCTCTCCGGCGGCATATGGAAAATAAGAAAAAGGATGAAAGATAGCAACAATGGCTCCTATCACCAACACAAGGGCAGCAAGAATCCATAATATACCGATGACTCTAATTAGTGTCTTTTTTGCTTCCTGCATGAAGATCCTCCTGCTTTTTTTCCCAATTGCCATACTGCCCCGTAAGGACAAATAAGCTTCGCATGGATGCCAATATACCAACAATCAGCATAATAATAATCCATATTTTCGTGCCAAACAACCGGTCCAAATAGTATCCGATGGCAAGGCTTATTCCCATGCAAGTAAGCATGGCCAGTCCAATCTGTAAAATCATGGAAAGAGCATGAATGACTTCTCTTCGTTCTTTTTGCTTGTCTCTTTTTTTCATGGCATCCTTAACTCATTTCTTTGGCTTTTTTCACACAGGCTTTCATGGCCTCAATAACAGCACTTCGAAGCCCTTTTTCTTCCAAAACACGAACTGCTTCAATGGTGGTGCCTCCCGGTGAACAAACCATATCTTTTAATTCTCCCGGGTGCTTTTTGGTCTCCAAAACCATCTTGGCACTTCCCAGCACCGACTGGGCTGCCATCTCATAAGCCTGAGCTCTTGGCATCCCATCTGCCACCGCCGCATCCGCCATGGCTTCAATAAACATAAAAACATATGCCGGTGAACTTCCACTGACACCAATCACGGTATCAATCATCGCCTCTGATACTTCATTGGCAATGCCAAAACTGGAAAAAATCTTTCTCGCATCTTCTTTGTCCTGTTCCATCACATGACTATTATAGCATATTCCAGCTGCCCCCTCCAGTACAAGAGCCGGTGTATTGGGCATCGAACGTACCAGTTTAATAGTCTTTCCAAATAATAATTCGATATTCGCGATGGTCTGCCCGGCTGCAATGGAAATGACAAGTTTGTCTTCTGTCACTTCTTCTCGGATTTCTCCGATGACCGTCGGAAATTGAATTGGTTTTACAGCAAGAATAATGATATCTGCTTTTTTTGCCACTTCTGCGTTGTCTGTTGTAACCGTTACCCCATATTCTTTTTGAATATCCGCAAGGGCTGACTCGCTTCTTCTCGATACAATAATCTCTTCTTTTTTATACAGGCCTTTACTCAAAATTCCTTTGAGCATTGCCTGCGCCATATTTCCGCAACCAACAAATCCTAACATTTTTACCATCCAATCTTTTTTATTTATTCTTCAATCATGTCCACACGGCGAGCATGTCTTTCAACCCCGGAAAATTCAGTATGTAAGAATGTATCTACGATACGAACCGCAAGTCCCGGTCCTGTCACACGAGCCCCCAAAGCCACAATATTGGCATCGTTATGAAGTCTGGTAGCCTCCGCACTAAAGCAGTCGCCACACACAGCGGCACGGATTCCTTTGACTTTGTTTGCCGCAATGGAAATCCCAATTCCGGTTCCACAAATCAAAATACCTTTGTCACACTCTCCATCTGCGATGGCACGAGCCACTTTCTTTCCATAAATTGGATAATCTACAGGATCCGTACTATAACTTCCGTAATCTTTATATTCATATCCTTTTTCTTCCAGATATTTGATAATCTCCTGTTTTAATTCATAACCTGCCTGGTCACTTCCCAATGCAATCATATGTTACCTCCATTGTAATTTCTTTTTTATTTTATAGAGCAATTCTTTGCACTCGGTATAACTTGCTTCATAAGCTTCCTCGTCTCCTCCCAACGGGGGATCGATATCGCCTTCCTCTTCCTCTCCCGCAAGTTCACGCAATGTGTAAACATTCCTCTCCATTCCATAATCTTCTAATACTTTTACCTTCTCTGCAAAATTCATTGTGATAATCAAGGTCTCTTCGGTCACTTCTTCCGGATCAAATGCCAGTGATACCTGTTCTTCACAGGGAATTCCGTGATTCATCAAAATGTCCGTCACTTTCATATTTCTCGGTTCTTCGAAAAGTACCACGAGTCCTCGGGACATAATTTCTTTTTCTTTATCCATCAAAATGCTTTTAAATATCCATTCATTCATGGGGCCTAGGGTGATATTATCTTTGCTGACAAAAATCACACGATTGCAGCTCTCATAGCTTTCAACCTGCACCACATTTTGTCCGGCAGCTTTTTTCAACCGGTTCATCACTGCTTCTTCCTTGGCCGAATCATAAAATGTCTCTGACAATATTTTTTTTACATGCAAAGCGTCAAACCTCCGCAGAGCATCATATAAATACTTTCCTTCCGTATCTTCTTCTCGGGAACCGGCTGTGACAACCTGTCCCACCGGATAACGGGATGCCGACTCTGTGGTGGTCAAAATTCCTATTTCCTCCGGTAGAAATCTGCCACTTTCTACATCCTGTGCCACCTGTCGGTTGATATGAGAAATGACATCCTGAATCTCTCCCTGATACAATGTCATCTCTGCCTTGGGAGCATAATGACGATATTTCATGCCGGGAGCTTTGGGTTTTTGTTCCGGAGACACCTGCAACAATGCCGGATCCATCTTCACTTCACCGATGACTTCCTGTAACATCTTCCGGGTAATAAATCCCGTCCGCAAAATCGTTGGCACTTCCTCTGTCACATCCACGATGGTGGATTCAAATCCAATTCCCACTTCTCCGCCATCTATAATCATATCAATTTTTCCATCTAAATCTTCTTTCACATGCCCTGCCAAAGTCGGGCTCGGCCGCCCGGATGTATTGGCACTAGGCGCCGCCACCGGCACTTCTGCCGCCTTCAAAAAGTCCAATGCACCTTTATGCTCTGGCATCCGCACTGCCACAGTATCCAGCCCTCCTGTAGTCTCGTAGGGCACACAATCTGCCTTTTGAAATATCATGGTAAGGGGCCCGGGCCAAAACGTCTCCGCCAACACTTCTGCCGCCTCCGGAATGTCTTTTACAATATCTTTTAATTGCTTTTTTTCTGCAATATGCAAAATCAACGGATTATCCGATGGACGCCCCTTGGCTGCGTATATTTTTTTTGATGCCAATGGATCCAGCCCATTGCCCCCAAGTCCATAAACCGTCTCTGTGGGAAATGCCACAAGACCTCCCCGACGGATAATCTGTGCTGCTTCTTCCAAATCTCCCGGCTCAAACCCTGTCTCTTCGTTCCATATAATATACTTTGTATTCATAGCGTTTTCACCGCTTTCAGTCCAAAAAATATTTATAGTTATTGTACCACATTTTTAATCGTTATACAAGAATTTTTCAATCCCCTCTGCCAGGGCTTTTGCCATTTTTTTCTGATAATCCTCCGAATTTAATAACTTTTCTTCCTCGGGATTGGACAAAAATCCGCATTCCACAATCACAAATGGCCCCTGGGATTTTTTTAGCATATAATACGAATCATTTGCCTTTTCCACCCGATGATTTCCGTCCCCAATTTCTTCTTTTAATGTCTCCTGTAAAACCCTGGCCAGTCGGTGGCCTTCCTCGGATCGGGAGTAGTAAAACACCTGGGCTCCTTTGGTTCCTGCCGAATAACTATTTTGATGGATACTAACCGTCAATTCCGGCTCCTCTTTTTGAATCAAATCAAGTCGGGCATTCAAATCCGATACTTTTTTTCTCGATGCGTTTTGTTCACAAAGGGCCTCGTCTTTTTGCCTTGTCATTGTCACAGTATACCCACTTTTCACCAATATTTCCTTTAATTTCAAAGAAATAGCAAGGTTGATATCTTTTTCTAAGGTTCCGGCTGTTCCCACCTTCCCCGGGTCAAATCCTCCATGCCCCGGATCCAGCACAATATGTGCTTTGCTTCCCGGTGCCGTAAAATTCAAAACCGGAAGGGTACTCACCCGAATGGTGGCAACTACCACCAGGCCAAATAGAAAAATGGTTACCGCCCATATTTTCCACGCATCTTTTTCATTCTTTTTCATAATAAAAAAACTCCGCACATCGTTATTATTAATGTACGAAGTTTTTCTTGTCTACATTCCTTATTTTACATATTTTTCAATGGTGCTCCATGTCACCATACGTTCAAAACCAAGCTTCCAAAATGCCACTCCGGCCACTTTTTTTGCCATAACGGTTTCTAACTTTTTACTAAGGGAAGTTTCTTCTTCCAGCCAAATTCGATACTTGGAACCATCCGCTTTGAATTCGGCATAATATTGGCTGGTTTCATCGTCCCACTTTGGTGCCGCACCATTGGACTGCAGCACACTTTCCGCAGAACTCATTCCATAGGCACTCGATGTCACTTTTACGTCCTCGCCATCTTTGACTTCTCTCCATAACCTGGTATAAAAAGGCAAAGCTACTACTGTCTTTTCCGCCGGAATGTATTGAAGCCCTTTATCCACACCATTTTCCACAAATGGCAGGGAAGAAACGGAACCACTTTCTTTGCTTCCTGCATAATGCTCATCATAAGCCATGAAAATCACGTAATCTACAACTTTTCCCTGTTCTTTCCAGTCATAATATGACGTTCCATCTGTGGGCAGGTAATCATCCACGGTAACGGTAATTTCATTGGCATGGCACACAAGGGTAAGTTCACGCAAAAATTCCAAATATGCCGGTGCCGTCTCCTTTGTGATTTTTTCAAAATCAATGTTAATTCCGTCTAATTTGTATCGCATTGCCGTCGACACAATATTATTTACCAAACGACTGCGGATGCTGGTTCTTCCGAGAATTTTTTTCAGGGAAATCTTTTTGTCAAAATCATTTATCAGTCCCCATACTTTCAATCCTTTGGCATGAGCTGCCGTCACATATTCTTCATTTGCCAGAGAGGAGAAGTTTCCTTTGTTATCATTTAATGCAAACCAGGTAGGGGAAACCACATTCAAACTACCGGCAACAGCTACTTTGCTTTCCAGTTCTTGGGCCCCCACATTTTGTGTCATTTGATGCCATCCCAGACATACGGTGGTACCAATCCCCTTTTGAGAAAATGTCTCTTCTTCTTTTTGCCTTTTCCAGGTTGTCTCGGTCTTCTCACTTAAAATCTCTGTGGGCACATATCCCTCAATACCATCGGTAGTAAGTACTTTCTGATACTCATTTTCTGCCGGGGTATCTCTATCTACAATGACCTTCTGATTTTTTTCCAGTTCCAGAAGATAGTCATATTTTTTATTTGGTCCTACGCGAAGTCTGGTCTTTTCACTAAGTTTCGCCTCCATATGAGTAGACTCATAATCGGTATTTAATAGGATACGATTCGGGGCCTCTCCTTTGGATGCCCATTTTAATGTGGATTTTTCCTGCACCATCTCATCGTAAAATGCCACAGAAATATAGATTGTGTCCCCATCCACATATAGAATCTGATTTTCCATCTCTCTATTTTCTTTTCCTACGGTATAGCTTGTCGTATTGGCACTGACGGTCACCAGACCCCGCACCGGACTGACAAAACTCAATATCTGCTCTTTGGAATCCCAGTAAAAGTGCTGATTCATCCTGTCTATCACCACATCCAGCGGCATATACATGGCATCTCCGATAATTTTCCCCTTTTCCTCCATCGGAAACCCATCCAGACAAATCAATACTTCTTCTTTTGCCATGTCCTTGTATTGTTCTTCCATGGTTCTCTGTGTGAAACTTGGTGCAAATTTTTTAAACAAAATAGCGCCTGTTGCCGCTACCAAAACCACGGCAATTACAATTCCAAAAATGAGATTTGCTTTGTTCTTCATAATCTTATCCTTTCCCTTTCCTGTACATTTTACTCCATTTATCCTTCTCATTTTTCAGTATAACAAAGAAATGTGAAACTTACAAGTCAGGAATGAAAAGATTCCCTGTTTGTTTTATAACTTTGAAGTTATAGTTATTTTTTTGCGCATCTCACCTCTGCAATGACTTACGTCCCCCGCCTTCCGAGGTGCTCCCCTCTGCTATACGAATCTTGGGCATCTTTCCCTGCGGAACTATTTCTGCGGAGCAGAGAATGCACAGGATTTCCTGAGAAGAAGGTGATGTGGAGTGCAGAACTGTCTGAAGAAAAGGGATAAAGCAGAAAAAGCCCCGATTGCGTACCGCAATCGGAACTTTTTCCTTTATATCTTTTCAAGTTTTCTGCACGAAACATCTTTTTCCTTCTTCGAAAGAAAGTCCTGCATTCTCCTCCGTAGAAATTCGTTCTGCAAGGGGAAGATGCCAAAGATACTACGCGATAACTTTCCTTGGACACTTCTCTGCACATTTACCACAACCCTGACATTTCGCCGGGTCAATAGTTGCCAGATTGTTTTCCAAAGTAATTGCGTCAAATTCACATTGTTTTGCACAAAGACCACAGCCGATACATCCGGCTTTGCAGACGCTCATAACGTCCTTTCCTTTGTCTTTGGAATTACAATTAACCTGATATTTTGTATGGTATGGCTGGAGGGAAATGATGCCGTTCGGACAAGTTTCTACACATTTTCTACAGGCAACACATTTTTCTTCATCCACTGTTGCAATTCCATCCTTGATGGAAAGGGCACCAAACTGGCAGGCAGCCACACAAGAACCAAGTCCGAGACATCCGTGTGAGCAAGCTTTGTCTCCACGTCCCGGAACCATTACTGCCTGACGGCAATCCATGGTGCCAACATAATTGTATTTAATTTCGGCCTGTTCACAAGTTCCGGAGCAACGTACTCTTGCCACCATCTTCACAGAATCTCCAGCGTCCACACCAAGAATGGCTCCAATCTTGTCAGCCACCGGGGCTCCACCTACAGGGCATCCGTTTACTTCCGCATTTCCTGCTACAATTGCTTCAGCAAGTCCGTCACATCCGGCATATCCGCAACCTCCACAGTTGTTGCCCGGAAGGCACTCGCGCACCTTTTCCACTCGCTCGTCTACTTCTACTGCAAAAAATTTGCCCGCAACACCAAGCAAAAGACCAATGGCGATTCCCAGAACTCCAAGGAGCACCATCGAAACAATAATCGTTGTCATATGATTTCGCCCCTTTCTTTAGAATCCTACACCGCCGAAGCCGCAAAATGCAATTGCCATAAGTCCTGCCGTAATCAGCACGATTGGCGTACCTTTGAAAGCTTCCGGGATGTTGCTGTTTTCCAATTTTTCACGAATTCCTGCCATCAGGACGATGGCAATTAAAAATCCAAGAGAAGCACCAATTCCATTGATGACACTCTCAAGCACATTGTACTCATTCTGAACACTCAAGAGAGCCACACCAAGTACAGCACAGTTTGTCGTAATCAGCGGAAGATAAACTCCCAGAGATTTGTACAGTGCCGGCATCATTTTCTTGAGAACCATCTCAACAAATTGCACAAGGGCAGCAATTACAAGAATAAATACAATGGTATTTAAATATTCCAATTTAAATGGAATGAGCAAATAG
>JALEKC010000046.1 GCA_022769325.1 Eubacterium sp.
ATTACGGCCAGAATGAGTAAAAAGCAAGTTCTGGCCGTAAAATCAGAGGGGGCTCGCTGGCAGTTGCCCCCGGGCCACCCTATTCGAGAGATAATTACGGCCAGAATGGAGAAAAAAGCAAGTTTTGGCCGTAAAATCAGAGGGGGCTCACCGGATTCGAGGGAAAATTACGGCCAAAATGGAGAAAAAAGCAAGTTTTGTCCGTAAAATCAGAGGGGGTTCGCTGGATTCGAGAGAAAATTACGGCCAGAATGAGTAAAAAAGCAAGTTCTGGCCGTAAAAATTGTGGGAGCTCGCCGGATTCAAGAGATAATTACGGCCAGAATGGGTGAAAAAGCAAGATTTGGCCGTAAAACCGGAGAGAACTCGCTGGGAGTTGCCCCCGGGCCACCCTATTCAAGAGAAAAATACGGCCAAAATGAGTAAAAAAGCAAGTTCTGGCCGTAAAACTGGGGAGAACTCGCTGGGATTTGCCCCGATTCGCCCCTCCGGCTTGCTGCGCCGCTTCGCGGCTCCCGCAATCCGGCAAACATTCAGACTTCGCAGATTTGCAGAGCAAATCGCTTCGTCTTCATGTTTAGAGGGTCTCAAGGTCAGATATCTTATCATGCGAGCACGATAAGATATCTGACTTTTCGACCCAGGCATCGCACTTTTCGACCATAGGTCTCACATGTATAATCGTTTGCGGCTCCGGTAGCGGGTTCGCCGATAGAATATTTCATGAAATAATAGTATTTCGGTTAAGGCAAGAAGGTCAGGCGAAGGATTCTCTGTGTCCTGGGAGGAGGCGAGGATGTCTTTGGCCAGGCGTTGGAGGGTGATTTTGTCCGGATAGTTGTCAAATAGGATGCTTCCATCATATTCAAGACGGTCGCAGCGTTCTTCTATCAGCATAAGAATTTTCTTACACATTTCCGGGTATAGTTGTTTCATATATTGAATGTCATCTTCTAATTCCATTAGTTTTCCCGCGCCAAACAAAGGAGCCATGGCAGGAATCCGGGCAGGTCCCGGAAAATAGTCGTAAAAAGAGGAAATAGGAGTACTCATAGTACAGTCCTTTCTGGCTGCCCATAAGCCACATAGAGGTTTTGTTAATAATATATGGGAGAAACTAAAAAGTGTGTTTTCTTATCTTGCCCTGTTCTCTTAACTGTGATAAACTATGGATAGAACTATGGGTAATAGAAGAAAAGTCAGAATCGAGGATGTAAATGGTTAAATATATTTATAAAATAGTAACATTGATGATAATATTTATGGGGGCACTATTCTTTTTCGGAAGTCGTTTGCAAAGCGACAGCTTTCAGACCGGGGAAGTTGTGGAGGCCGGAACAGAGACATTTCCCTATCTTTCTGTAAAAAGTCAGGGAATCGAGATGAACCGTCTTTATGGATATAGCGGTGTACTGGATGCCAATATAGTAAGGGAATCTATTACACCAATTACTGGGGATAAAAGTATCTCGATTATATTTGGGGGAGCAGATACTCGTATTGTAAAAATGGATTATGAAGTGGTGGACAAGGATACACTGGAAGTTTATGAAAAAAAAGGAATAAATACAATAACAAAAGAAACCAAGCAAGTGGATATTGTCTTTGAATATGGATTTAAGACAAGTACAGAGTACATTTTGTCCATTACCGCCATTACAGATACCGGGCGGAAAATTCATTATTATACCCGGTTGAAATATTATATGGAAAATTCAAATCTAAAAGAAAAACTTGCTTTTGCAATGCAATTTCATGAGAATTCCTTTGTCAAAGCCAAGGCAGAAGAATTGTCACGATATCTTGAGCCAGATGGGACGGCTGCCAATGATACATTGGCAAAAGTAACCATAAAATCCGACAGTGATTTGGTGACATGGGGGAAGATTTCCCCCAAAAAAGTTTCGGAGCCAATTCCCATAGTGAAAGAATATAATATGGAAACTGCCTGCTTTCAACTGAATTATTTTGTGGAAGGTACCACTGCCTCAGGAAAAGAAACCTATCGTGTTAACGAATTCTACCGCGTTCGCTATGTATCCGGGACAAGTTATCTTCTAAATTATGAACGCACTATGGAAGCGGTATTTGATGCCGGTTTGACCAGTGTGCAGAAAAATCAGTTAAAAATCGGAATAACCAATGATACCAATATGGATTTGTTAAATAATGATGCGACAAAACAATTGTTTTTTGCCCGTGAGGGGAATTTGTATTGTTATGATATGGACAAAAAGAAAAATTCCATTACCAAATTGTACTCATCCTATAGTGAAAACGCTTCCTACGAGTACCGGGAAAATGCGAATCCACAGATGCGCCTTTTGAAAACGGATGAAGAAGGAAATCTCTTTTTTGCAGTGGCAGGATATATTCCGAGAGGGCAGTATGAAGGAAAGGTTGCCATCGTTTTGTATCAGTATGCTCCTAAAGACAAACAAATTCTGGAATTGGTTTATTTACCTATTGATACAACCGAACAGCAATTAAACAAAGATTTTAATAATTATGGTTATGTAAGCGAAAAAAATGTATATTATTTTGCTGTAGCTAATACGGTATATGCCTATAATATGGAATCCCATCGTCTCACGAAATTGGCGGAAAATGTTACAAATAGCAGTTTTCAGATTATCCGAGGAATAACGAAAAAACAGGCGGGAAAGACGGTGGAATACGATTGCTTTGCCTGGTCGGATGTACAGGATAAAGGATATGGAGATGATATTACCATTTTCAATCTGGAAACAGAGGAAAAGACGATTTTAAAACCGGAAACGGAAGATAGCTATATTCGCTTGCTGGGAGTTATCAATGACAATTTGATTTATGGTTATGTAAAAAAAGCCGATATTGTATCACAAGTGCTGGATGAAGAATTGGCGCCTTGTTATAAGATTGTTATTAGCGATGAAAAAGGAACTGCCGTGAAGACATATCAGCAAAAAAATGTATATGTTTCCGATATCCAAGTGGCGGGAAATGTAATGACATTGTCCAGAGTAAAGAAAAAAGCAAAAAATTCCTATGGTAAGATTTCGGATGATAGTATTTTAAATCAAACGGAAACCCAGACCAGTTCCTATCAATTGCAGTCACGAGTTACTTCTGCGGCTCAGACAGAATGGTATATTGGCTTCCCGACAAGTTTTGTAATCGATGCAGTACCCTCTTATCAGGTGGCACAGGAGCAGATTTTGACAAGTGCAAGGGCAGTTCATTTGGATGAAATACAAGTGCCTCAATATTATGTATATGCACTTGGAAAGATTACGGAAGCTTATGAGAAACCGGTTCCGGCTATTCAAAAAGCAGATGAGCAAATGGGAGTGGTAATTTCTCGTACCCATCATGTAGTCTGGGAGCGAAGCGGAAGCTTTCTCATGAACAGCATTGCGGGAATTGAAATGCAAAAATCCGGGGGAGATATTTCCGGCTTGGCAGCTTGTGTTTCAATGGTGCTGAAAGCAAATCATATTGCCATCGATGCTTCGGTATTATCAAAGAAAAAGTCCGCGGTCTATCCAATGTTGGCAAAATATATGGAAGAACCGGTAAATCTCACAGGGGCTTCTCTGGAACAAGTGTTGTATTTTGTGAGCAACAATAAATACGTAATAGCGATGACTGGAAGTTCTACTGCTGTAGTCATAAGCGGCTACGATACGAAAAATGTGACAGTATACAATCCGGATACCGGAAAAGTTGAAACGTATAAACGGAGTCAGGCAGAAAAAATATTTCAGGAAAATGGAAATAGTTTTTTCAGTTATTTGAATTAGAAAAAAGGTGATTTATTTTGAAAAAATTGATTCAAGAAGCAATAAAAGCAAGAGAAAAATCCTATTGTCCCTATTCCCATTTTGCGGTGGGGGCGGCTTTGGAAACAAAAGAGGGAAAGATATATGGCGGGTGCAATATTGAAAATGCTTCCTTTACTCCCACCAATTGTGCAGAGAGAACGGCATTTTTTAAAGCTGTCAGTGAAGGGGAAAATGCCTTTCGCAGGATTGCCATCGTTGGAGGAAAAAGGGAAGGTAATTTGGAAAAAACAGCACCTTGTGGAGTATGCCTTCAAGTGATGCAGGAATTTTGCGATCCGGAGGAATTTGAAATTATTCTTGCGACGGATATGGACCAATATGAAAGATTGCATTTGCGGGATTTGTTGCCATATGGATTCGAATTGGAGAAAGGAAATTAGAATGTACTTACCGGAAAAATTTTGTAAAGAGATGCAGCGAATGCTGGGAGAAGAATATGAAGACTATCTTGCCTCCATGCAGGCAGGAAGGAAATACGGACTTCGTGTAAACACAGCCAAAATATCAGTGGAGGATTTTTTGAAAATATCCCCCTTTGAATTGACCCCGATTCCCTATATTTCCAATGGTTTTTTTTATGATGAAAAAGAACAACCGTCAAAACATCCTTATTATTTTGCAGGTCTATATTATTTGCAGGATCCAAGTGCCATGACACCGGCGTCCCGTTTACCAATTGAGGAAGGGGATGTGGTGCTTGATTTGTGTGCGGCACCGGGAGGGAAGGCTACGGAACTGGCGGCAAAACTTCATGGAACCGGATTGCTGATTGCCAATGATATCAGCAGTAAGCGTGCCAAAGCATTGCTTAAAAATATGGAATTGTTTGGAGTGGAAAATAGTTTCATTGTCACCGAATATCCAGCCAAATTGGCCGGGTATTTTAACGGCTTTTTTGATAAAATATTGATTGATGCGCCCTGCTCCGGGGAAGGAATGTTTCGCAAGGAACCATCCATGGTAAAAGCCTGGGAACAAAATGGACCGGAATTTTATTCCAAATTACAAAAAGAAATTTTGGAGCAGGCTCTTCCTATGTTAAAAGAAGGCGGTATGCTTTTGTATTCCACTTGTACCTTTTCGCCACTGGAGGATGAGGGAAGTGTGGAATACCTTTTGTCATTGGATCCTTCCCTGCATTTGGTTGAGATGGAAGGGTATTCCGGCTTTGTAAAAGGACAACCGGAATGGGTGGATAGTTCCAATCGGTCTTTGGAAAAATGCATTCGTATGTTTCCCCACAAATTAGATGGGGAAGGTCATTTTTTGGCGTTATTGCAAAAGGGAGAGGCAGTGTCTAAAAAAATATCCGGTTTTGCCGAGAAGAGAAAAGGATTAAAAGGCGAAGAAAAGAAATTATTTGAAGATTTTTCTGAAAATATGAATCGTATTTTTGATGAGACACGGTTGGAAAGTAAAAATGGAATGGTCTATTATATGCCCCGGGAATTGCCTGAAATGAAGGGAATTCGTTTTTTGAGAAGTGGTTTATTTATGGGAGAAATGAAAAAAAAGAGATTTGAACCCAGTCAGTCCCTGGCCATGGCTTTGAAAAAGGAGGACTATAAAAAAAGAATTCATTTTGATGCAACCGGGGATGAGGTGTTTCGATATTTAAAAGGGGAGACCATTCCGCTGAAACCGGAGCTGATTGTGGATGAAGGTACAAAATCCGGTGGATGGTATCTTGTCTGTGTGGAGAATTTCCCTCTTGGATGGGGAAAAGTTGCCGGATTGACGTTGAAAAATAAATATCATCAAGGGTGGCGACTGTTATAAAAAATAGACAGCCTCTTGATTTTTTTAAGCAGGTTCATTACAATAGAAAGGAAAATGGAGAGAAAGCAATGGAAGAAAGATATGAAATTGATGTTCAATTAGACAAAAAAACATTGAATCGCTTTTTGATACGCAATAATTTTTTGCGGGCAGGCGGAGTGGCAGGATTGTTGATAAGTATTGCGGCCATTCTGGGGCTGATTGTATTTTGGCAAGAGTTTTCTGTGGCACAGCGTGTGATTTTGATTTTTTTAGGAGCAATGTTTACCTTAATTCAGCCATTTACTTTATTATTAAAAGGATGGAATCAACTGAAAAACGGGACTTTTCGGAAACCTTTTCACTATATTTTTGCCGAAGAAGGAATGGAAGTTAAAAATATTGCCGGGACAGCTCAAGTGGAATGGAAACGTATTCGGAAAGTCATAGTTACCAAAGAAGCCATGTATATATATATGAATTCGGTTTCTGCATTGATTGTTCCCGCAAAAGAATGCGATGGTAAGTATGCTGAAATTGCCACCATGGTAAAAACAAAAAGTAAAGGCTGAAAATAGAGAGGATATGGATTAGAATGGAATATAAGAAAATGGAAAGCTTTTCCGAGAAAGATACATTTTCCATAGGAAAAAAAATAGGTGTTCAGGCAAAAAAGGGAGATATTTACCTGCTTCATGGAGATTTAGGAGTAGGGAAAACCGTTTTTACCAAGGGATTTGCACAGGGTCTGGGTATTTGGGAACCTATTACCAGTCCCACCTTTACGTTGATTCAAGAATACCAGGAAGGAAGACTTCCGTTTTATCATTTTGATGTATATCGGATTGGGGATGTGGAAGAAATGTATGACCTGGGAGTGGAAGAATATTTGTTTGGAGAGGGGGTTTGCCTAATTGAATGGCCTTCCCGAATAGAAGAAATTCTTCCGGAGAATTGCAAGAATATATGGATTGAAAAAGATTTAGAAAAGGGATTTGATTATCGTCGGATAATATTTGATGGAGAGACAGGGAATACTTGTGAAGGAGGCTTGTGAAAATGAAAATACTTGGAATTGACAGTTCTGGATTGGTGGCGACAGTGGCACTGATTTCGGATGGTATTGTAGTAGCAGAATATACCATTCATAATAAAAAGACACATTCCCAAACTTTGATGCCTATGATATCGGAGATGCTGTCTATGGCCGAAGTGACGCCGGAGGAACTGGATGCCATTGCGGTATCCGAAGGGCCGGGTTCTTTTACCGGACTGCGAATTGGCGCGTCGGTGGCTAAGGGACTGGCTTGGACTTTACAGATTCCGATTGTACCGGTTTCGTCTTTGATGGGCTTGGCAGCAAATGTAGAAATACCAGAGCAATGCGTTTGCCCCATTATGGATGCAAGACGCAATCAAGTATATACTGCGGTATACAAGACGACAGAGGGAATCCCTCAGCTCTTAGAAGAGCCAGATGTGATTTCCATCGAAGCAGCCATTGAAAAAGCAGAAAAATATGGAGATGAGATTACTTATTTGGGGGATGGAGTGCCTGTGTTCGAAAAGACGATTTTGGAAAAATCCATGAATGCCCCTGGATTTGTTGCACCTTCCAGGCGTTATCAGTGTGCTTCCAGCATTGCCCGGCTGGGAGAATATTTGTATCAAAAAGGAGAATATGTATCAGCAGAACAATTTGCCCCGGTTTATTTGCGTAAATCCCAGGCAGAAAGGGAAAGAGAGGAAAAAAATACATAATTCGTCATATTTTCTATTTTTTTCAACTGGAAATAACTTCGCTTGTCAGTTATAATGAGAGTAGCATTTTTATGGAACGAGTGGAGTGATAAAAGATGAAAGAATATAAAGTTTGTAATAAATGTGGAAGAAAATTGCACTATAAACATGGTGTTTTGAAGGAAGATGCCTTGATGATAAAGAAAGATTGGGGATATTTTTCCCAAAAAGATCTGCAAATTCATTCCTTTGCTTTATGTGAGGAATGTTATGATTGCTGGATTGAAACATTTGCAGTACCGGTAAAACGAATGGAGAAGAAGATGGTACTGGAGTAGAAGGAGGATTCATGTGTTAGATGTTTGTTTGCTTGGCGCCGGTGGCATGATGCCATTGCCAAAAAGAGCTTTGACAGCATTGATGACAAGATATAACGGAAGTAGTCTTTTGATTGACTGTGGAGAGGGAACCCAGGTGAGTATCCGGGAGCAGGGATGGAGCTTTCATCCCATTGATACCATTTGTATTACACATTTTCATGGAGATCATATCAGCGGGTTGCCGGGACTTCTTTTGTCCATGGGAAATGCAGAGCGTAGTAAGCCGATTTTGCTGATTGGCCCCAAAGGACTCAAAAAGGTTGTGGAATCCCTGTTGATTATTGCACCGGGACTTCCTTTTGAGATTCGTTATCATGAAATTGAAGGAGAGGAAGAAGATATTATTTGTGAGGGATATCATATTCATGCTTTTAAGGTGAAGCATAATGTGGTATGCTATGGTTATAGCATTGAGATTCCCCGCAGCGGCAAATTTGATTTGGAAAAAGCAAAGGCCAACAATATCCCTATGGAAGCCTGGAGTACGTTGCAAAAAGAGGACTCCGTGGAGATTAATGGGTCAGTTTATTACGCACATCAAGTTCTTGGCCCTCAGCGACGGGGGATTAAAATTACATATTGCACCGATAGCAGACCGACAGAACGAATTGTACAGTGTGCAAAAAATGCCGATTTGTTTATTTGTGAGGGAATGTATGGGGAAAAGGAAAAATTATCCAGTGCCAAAGAAAAGAAACATATGACATTTTATGAGGCAGCAGAATTAGCTCAAAAGGCTGAGGTTGCCGAACTGTGGCTTACTCACTACAGCCCCTCTTTGATACGACCGGAAAATTATATGGGGGAAGTCAGACAGATTTTTCAAAATGCTTATGCGGGAAAGGATCGAAAGTTCCGGGAAATCAATTTTGTGGAATAAAGGAGGAATACTATGGAACGGAGAATGCCCAAAAGACATATATCGCAAACCACTACGCCGGCAAAAAAAATGGCAAAGAATATAACCGGCTTTGCTTTTTTTGCAGGTTTACTTGCAGTCGTTGCCATTGCTTTTTTCTATTCCCATCAAAATAAAAAAGAAGATGAAGCAGTGACATTAAATGCGATGACGGAAGTCGAACGTCTGATAAATAAAGATCTGGAAGTTGGATATCCGGATACGCCGGCAGAAGTGATGAAATTATTTGGAAGAATGAATCAATGCATTTACAATACCGGTATGAAAGATGAGGAGTTTGGCCAATTATTGACACAAATGCGCCTTTTGTACAGCCAAAATCTGCTTTCACAAAATAGTTATGATGAGCAAATGACCAGTTTGAAAAATGAGATTACAAATTTTCGTGAGAAAAAAAGGAGAATTATAAACTATACTGTGGAAAAAAGTAGCTCGGTGAAATACAAAACCATTCACAATCAGGAGTGTGCCTATGTTCAGATGGCTTATTTTATGAGCGAAAGTGGGAATTATACCAAGTCATTTCAGAATTATATTTTGGTAAAAGAAGAGGGACAATGGAAAATTTTGTCTTTCCAGAAAGATGTTTCCAACAGTAATGAAAAGACAGAAGAAAAGAAAGGATAAAGGACATGAGTGATGTGACTTTGTTGGCGATTGAGAGCTCCTGTGACGAAACGGCGGCGGCCATTGTGGTAAATGGGAGAAAAGTTCTTTCTAATATTATCTCATCCCAGATTGATATACACAAACTATATGGAGGAGTTGTGCCCGAAATTGCTTCGAGAAAGCATATAGAGCAGATTAATCAGGTGATTGAGCAGGCTTTTCAAGAGGCAAATATGACTTTACAGGATATAGATGGTATTTGCGTCACCTACGGTCCGGGTCTGGTAGGGGCTCTGTTGGTGGGTGTAGGAACGGCAAAAGCAATCAGTTATGCCAGTGGAAAACCATTGATTGGAATTCATCATATCGAAGGTCATATTTCGGCAAATTATATATGCCATCCTGATTTGGAACCACCATTTCTATGTCTTGTGGTATCCGGTGGTCATAGTCATCTTGTTCTTGTAAAAGATTATGGCGACTATGAAATCATAGGAAGAACCCGTGATGATGCGGCCGGAGAAGCTTTTGATAAGGTGGCGAGGGCCATCGGATTGGGCTATCCGGGAGGCCCTAAAATCGATGCACTTGCACCCACAGGAGACAAAAATGCCATTGCGTTTCCACGGGCATCGGTTGAAAATGCGCCATATGATTTTAGCTTTAGTGGCGTAAAATCGGCGGTTTTGAATTATATTAACGGGTGTAAAATGAAGGGCGAAGAATATTCCCAGGAAGACATTGCGGCATCTTTCCAAGAAGCGGTTGTGGATGTTCTGGTGGAACATACTATGTTGGCGGCAAAAAATTATAAGATTTCTAAAATAGCCATGGCAGGAGGGGTGGCGTCCAACAAAGGGCTTCGTGAAAAAATGAAAATGGAGTGTGAGAAAAGAAATTATTCCCTTTATTATCCGGAACCGATTTTTTGTACGGATAATGCTGCTATGATTGGAGCAGCGGGGTATTATGAATATATAAAGGGGGTTCGTAGTGGTCTTGATCTCAACGCAGTGCCGGGGCTAAAATTGGGAGAGAGATAAAAATGTTACTATTCACAGTCCTAATACAGAATTAGAAACGTGTGCTTACGTGTAAACACGACACATTCGTTTCTAATTCTGTATCGGCTGTGAATAGTAACATAAAATATTAGAAAAATAAAAAAAGTTGTTGACAAGCATCCTCATTTTTGGTATACTGTTCAAGCAACGTTTGGAGAGGTGTCCGAGTGGTTTAAGGAGCCGGTCTTGAAAACCGGTGACTCCGAAAGGGGCCGTGGGTTCGAATCCCACCTTCTCCGTTTCGAGTCTCACTCGATAATTTAATACTGAATTTGATTCAGCTGGAGAAGTACCCAAGTGGCTGAAGGGGCTCCCCTGGAAAGGGAGTAGGTCGTTAATAGCGGCGCGAGGGTTCAAATCCCTCCTTCTCCGTTTTTGTCAGCTGGTGAATAGTTACTCATGAAAGTTGATTCTTTGCATGGTAACTTGAAACTCAAAAAACTTAAAAAAAATAAAAAAAAGTGTTGACAAAGAAAAAAAGATTTGATATGATAGTATTCGTTGACGCGGTAAAGAAAAACAAGAAAAAACACAGCGGAAACGAAAAAAGAACCTTGATAACTGAACAGTGAAACAACCCTGAAAATTCAAATATATAATATTGAATTTTCAGAATCAACAAGATTGATTCCTGAAGATTCTTTTGAAATTTTCATTGAACGTTTCTTAAT
>JALEKC010000059.1 GCA_022769325.1 Eubacterium sp.
TCATATTTCAAAAGCCTTTCCATAAATCCTTCCTCCTGATAGTTTATTCATTCCAACCAAAAGTTTTGTCACAAAATGGTACAAAGACCAAAACACATTCGCCAATCGTAATCCGATCCCGATTGGATAAAAGGGTGTCCCGCCTGATTTCCTTTTGATTGACTGCAACATAACATTCCTGTTTTTTGATACATAACGTAAATGTCCTTTGCCCGGAATCATATTGTATGCTGGCATGATCCTCCCGTGAGACACTGTTCTCATAGAGCAAAATAATATCCATAGCAGTGGATCTGCCAATCCGGTTTTCGCCCTCCCGGATGGGAAAACTTTCCCCCAGCATATTTCCTTTAATACAGACAACCCAGCCCACTGTCTTTTGCATTGTCTGTTGAATCTGCTTCATGGCATGGGCATTGGGAATCGCAGTAGGTATCGAAGATTGCTCCGTGCGGAGTTCCTTTTCTGTAGAAATATGCGAGCATTGTGGACAACTGGGAAACTTTTCGCCATTATAATAATGCCCTTTATTACATTTCGTAAGTTTCATAAAACCTCCTCCGAATTAAGCCAATTTATATACGGTCTCCATGTCACCAAAGCAGACCTGTGTGCCACTCTTAACAATATAAGAGACCCCTTGTAATAATCGCTGTTTCTGGTTAATAAAAGTGCCATTGGTTGAAAAATCCGTAATCTCATATTCCCCGCGGTCTTCATGATAAATCAGTTCGCAGTGCATACGGCTCACCAGAGGCAGATTAATCTGGATATCTGCCACATTGAGATCACGTCCAATGATAATTCTCTGTTCGGGATACATATGGACAACGGAGCCCAGGTAGGTGCCCTGAATACAGATAATCGAACCGTGTTGTTTTGGCTTCTCACTTTCATCATCACTCTGTTTCGGGAGACCAACCAACGTTCCTTGGGAAAAATATTCTTGGAAAAATCGCTGGTATCGACGGCTGATAGGAATTTCAATTTCTCTGATTTTAAAGTGTGTCAATGTAGAATCTGTCACATGTCTCATGGAAACCAAAAAACTCTGATGGCAACGCAAAAAACCCTCCTCTTTCAAGGTTTCCTCTAACTCATTCAATTTGCGATAACACTCATAGTCCTCTCCCGTGGTATGAATAATCACCTTATGCCGATTGCTTTCTATGTAATAAATCGAATCAATGGGAATACTATGATTCATTCCACTGGTAACAATAGACAAATATTTCGAAGACATGCTTAGTGTTTTTATATAACGCTGCAATTCATTTGAGATATCATTTGGGGATACAGGTTTCAATAAGTAGGCAAATGTCTGGCAATGGCAAGATTCACTCACATAATCTTTCGAATAGGTGATAAAGATTATATTGGCATAATGTGCATGCTCAAAGATAAAACGTGCCGTATCCAGACCATTTTTTATCATAATATCAATAAAGACCAATTGGCAGTCAAAGGTACTGTCCTCTATGGCCTGCGTAATCTCCGCACTACTGTGAAAGATTTGTGCTTCCCAGTCATCGATGGAAAACATCACTGAACTGATGGTATCATACAAACTATCGATAAATGTGGTATCTTCATCACAAATTCCTATCTTAATCATTACTTTTTCCCCTGTCCTTTGTATCTTATAGTATATTATACATGTTTTTTCTTTACTACGCAAATGGTTTTCTGTTCCAGCATAATTATAGTATATATTACAAGGGAGATGTCTTGCTAAAAGTGTCGAACTGTCTGCTAATTATGTCAGGTTTGTGCTCGAGTAGGATCCTCCTACTTGTTTTCACCCCCGTGAAAGGCAAGAGAGCCAAATCACGAATCTCTTCATGCCAGCTCTCTTGCTCAACCTTATTTCTTTATCTTAACCGAACTC
Organism: Eubacterium sp.; assembly: GCA_022769325.1. Classification (GTDB taxonomy): domain Bacteria; phylum Bacillota; class Clostridia; order Lachnospirales; family Lachnospiraceae; genus Eubacterium_F. The sequence continues at coordinate 1,889 of JALEKC010000059.1, forward strand.
TTTAATCCACACTTGCGCAAAAGTTTTTTGTATGCCTTATACATAGAAGCAGGCACCTTTATCGTTGTCTTGGAAGTGATTCCTTTAAATGCAGATTTACTCAAGTTCTTTAATTTTTTTGAAGTAATAACGATCGTTTTTATGTTTTTACAATTCTTAAAGGCATTGCTGCCGATGGAAGTAACCTTTTTCCCAATGGTAATCTTTTTCAGCTTCTTACAGCCGGAAAATGCATTTTTTCCTATGGTTGTAACGGTATCTGCTATGGTAATCTGCTGAAGCGTTGTATTGTTTTTAAATGCATTTGGGGCAATGGATGTAACTTTTGCCACTGTGCCATTTTCCAAGGTCACCGTCTTCGGAATCGTTACCTTTGCAGTCTTTTTAACCGGTGCGACATACTGAATTTCTACCGCCCCTTCTTTTTCCTCACGAATGACATAATGAGCTTTCTGTTCTTTATCCTTTATTTTGGTACCCGCGGAAAGACTCGTGACATCCTGTTTATTCTCCGGCGTGCTTGTTGGCTGGATTATCGGTGTCGCTGTTGGCGTTGATGTTGCCGTTGCAACCGGACTCGGCGTCGGACTCGGAACTGCCGTTACTGTCGGGCTCGCTGTCGGACTTGGAGCTACCGTTACTGTCGGGCTCGCTGTCGGACTTGGAGCTGCCGTTACTGTTGGGGTCTCTGTCGGACTCGGTACTGCCGTTACTGTCGGGCTCGCTGTCGGTATTGCTGTCGGCGCTACCGTTGGTATCGCTATTGGTGTTTCTGTCGGTGCTACCGTCGGTGTCGCTGTTGGCGTCGGGGTTGCTATTGGTATCGCCGTTACGGTAAGTTCTACCTGTATCTCTGCTTCCTTATAATTTTGATCTTGAGGTCTAAACACAACCGTATATTTTGTTGTATTACTGTCCTCAACAGCAGGCGTAACATCTCCATCTTTCCACTCAAAACTTCCTGCCACCGTGTTACCGGCATTATCCACCATTTTTCCGCCACTTAATGTGGAAGTAGATAATTTCTGTCCTTCTTCTATGCTTTCTGCAACAGGGGGCTCCAGGACTTTTGATTCTGCCTGCTGGATTGTAAAGTCGTTTGTTGCAAAAGCACACATATAATTATCCGTCTCTGGGGCACTGATCCTTACCGTGTAGTTCCCAGCATCCTTTGGTGCTTCTTTGGTGTAGGTGCTGTCATCGGCATCTTTACTCTTATATTCCACTGTAATATCTGCATCGCCCTGATATGTGTATGTTGGTGCTTTCACAACATCCGTATCATAAATCTTATCCTGATTGCTGATATTTGTTATCGTGACTATTGCCTTCTCGACTTTAAGTGCAACGGTTGTATCAACCGGGGCATCATTCGAATCCACTCCATCTTCGCCTGGATTTTGTACATATTCCAGCCCAAGCGGATGGTAAGAAACGAGAACCATATAGTCTCCTGCTGCAAGAGTTTCCAGATAGTTACCATCTAACGTAATCTCGTCACCTGTTTCATTTAACGTGTAGTTGCTGCCTTTTTTCAACTGCACCGGCTGTGTATCCTCTGTTTTGATGGATACTCCTTTTATGGTATTTCCATTCAGGGTTACCCCGGCAGACACACCTTCTTTTGTGGTTCTTGTGTAAGAAATGTTCTTGGTGCTTTGTTCACTATCCTGATAAATCACCACACCACCGGCGTTGATGATGGTCTTATTGCCGGCGCTGTCCGCCACCTTCGCATAAACCACATACTTGCCGTTCTCTCTCAGGGAAAAACGAGAGGTATACTCTTTCCAGACTTCCTCTGAAAGTGCCTGAACAGCATCCTTTGTCATTGCATGGTCTGTCACATAATACCGGATGGACGCTATTCCACTTCCGGTATCCACATCTTCCGCCGTAATCGTCACATCGGCAGAGGTTTTATAAAATGTATTAAATTCAACTGTATCCGCATATTCTCCCGATGTACATTTACCAACGTCTATTTTGGCCGTCGGTGGGGTAACATCTGCAATTCCTTTCACCGTAACAGTGACATCTTCCGTTACTCCGGAAATGGTATAGGTTCCGTCCTTGTTATCCACGATGTTTACATTTGCTTCCAAAGCAAAATCTTTCGTCTTCGTATAACCCGGTGCCACCGTCAAGGTAAGAGTTGTGGTTCCCTGCCAGGAAAG
>JALEKC010000065.1 GCA_022769325.1 Eubacterium sp.
CTGATTTCCAAACGCATCATTTCCGATGGAAGAAATATTTCCGCGGATCGTTACTACCGGCGAATCTGTGCACACCGTCAACTCTCCGTACGAATTTACTTCCATTCTGGCCGAAACCGTTTTCCCCGGCACAAAGCACAGACCCGCCGCCAGCAAAAGCGCTCCTGCCATCCACTTCCTATTGCTTTTTTGATTCATTTTTTCCTCCTGTTCTTTCCCTATCGCGCAATAAGTGCAACAAAGTTTTCTTATATTTTACCCTTTATTTCCTATTATGTCAAATACTCCAAAAAGAGACCGCCCATAAGCAGCCTCTTTTACGTTTTTCTATACCTGTAATTTTTGCAAAAAGCTTCGAGTTCGGTCATTTTCCGGACTGTCAATGACCTTCTCCGGCGTCCCCTCTTCTACTACCACACCGCCGTCCATAAATATGACACGGTCGGAAACCGCCTTCGCAAATTGAATCTCGTGAGTGACGATAACCATGGTCATCTTTTCTGCTGCCAGTCCTTTCATCACTCGCAAAATCTCTGCCGTAATTTCCGGATCCAGTGCCGATGTCGGTTCGTCAAAATATAACATCTTTGGATGCATCGCCAGTGCCCTTGCTATGGCAACTCGCTGGTTCTGACCGCCGGACAATTCACAGGGATAAGCATTTTCCTTATCTTCCAATCCCACTTTTTTCAAAAGTTCTCTTGCCTCTGCAAATACTTCTTCTCGATTTCTCTTTTGATTGTGAATGGGTGCATCGGTAATATTTTTCATAACAGAAAAATGAGGAAATAAATTAAAATTCTGAAATACCAATCCAAATTGCTGACTCGCTTTCCAGATTTCTTTTTTCCCGGGGTATTTTCCTTTGTCAACAACCGATTCTCCACTATAAATAACATCTCCTCCATCCACCTGTTCTAAAAAGGTAGCACATCGAAGCAGCGTGGATTTTCCAGAACCGGAGGGTCCGATGATAGACACAACCTCTCCTTCATTCACAGTCAAACTTATGTCTTTGAGCACTTCTTTCCCATCAAAACTCTTTTGAATCTGTTTCATTTCCAATATAGGTATTTCTTTTGCCATGTCGCTGCCTCCTATCTAGCGATAATAATCCAGTTTCTTTTCAATCTGCTCCATTACTGTGGCCACCACAAAATTAAAGATATAGTAAAATACACCGGCAACAAAAAGAGGCATCAAAGACGCCTGGGACGCCGCAATCTGCTTTGCCATTGTAAACATTTCCGTATATGCAAGGGCAAATGCCAAAGATGTATCTTTTACCAGTGTAATGACTTCATTGGTAACCGGTGGCATAACGCGTTTTACCATCTGTGGGAAAATAATCCGGAAAAAAGTCTGACTACGACTATACCCCATAACCGTTGCAGCTTCCCGCTGTCCCACAGGTATGCTCTGTATTCCGGAACGATAGATTTCAGCAAAATAAGCAGCATAATTGAGAGAAAATCCAATCAGCACTGCATAAAAGCGATATTGATGGGAAGTTGATATACCAAATAAATAATATGGTGCAAAAAATACTACCAAAAGCTGCAACATCAATGGCGTACCTCTCATAATGGATATATAGATTTTTGCAATCCATTGAAGAGGCTTGATTTTTGACATTCTTACTGCTGCCACAAGAAGCCCCAGTGGCATGGAAAAAAGAAGGGTGAAAAAGAAAATACTCAGGGTCGCAAGCATTCCTTCTGACAATAGCTTTACTACTTGTCCGATGCCCTGCTTATTTACCGAACCACTGGTGTCTTCCTTCTTGCTTTCTCCCGCCTCAATTTCTTCCCCTTTTTTTATCAAAGCACTGGTATCAACAGGCGGTACTTTTCCTCCGTCTATATAGGTTGCATCTTCCATGCTAAGACACATGCTATCTGTAAGGTTCCATTTTTTTGCGATTTCTTCAAATGTTCCATCGTAGAGCATCCCAAGCAATGTTGTCTGAACAGCATCCCGTAGTTCCTTATTTCCTTTTTTGAAGCCTACCCCATATTCTTCCGAAGAAAGCCTTTCTTCCAACATTTCAAAAGAATCGGATTTCGCTGATAATTGGTAAGAGGCCACACCAATATCCATGGCAATGGCATCCACCATGCCACTTTCAAGATTCATAAAGGCCGAGTTGTAATCCGCTACCTGCTGCAACTCTTTCAAGGATTTACAAATTTCTTTGTTTTCTTTTGTGGCATCCTCCCCTGTCAAAGCAGCCAAGGCAGAGGAGTCCGACTGAACCACCAGAATTTTCCCCTTTAAATCGGTAAGTTTCCCAATTCCGGAACCTTTTTTCACTATGACAACCTGCGAATTGTCAACGTAAGGCGTGGTCCAGGTATACTGATTTTCCCGTCCGTTCATGGTAAACCCATTCCAAATACAGGAAATGGCACCGGAGGCCAGTTCCGAATCTTTGGATTCCCAGGCAATAGGACGTTTCACAAGTTTCCAGTCGTTCCGCTTACACACTTCCTCCGCAAGATCCAGATCAAAGCCCACATATTCGCCATTTTCATCCAGATAACCATAGGGTGGAAATTCCGCATCAAATCCAACGACAAATTCTTTTTGTGCTGCCTGCAGGGAAGATGATTTTGCTGCCAATGCAATAGTCAGACCAAATATCATCAAAAAGGCAAGCAGTATTTTTTGTACTCGTTTTCTATTTCTTTTCTGCATGTTCAAATACCTTCTTTTCCATCTAAAAATGTGTATTTTATGATCGAACTACGATTTTCATAAATTTTTTCTTTCCTCGCTTAAGAACGATTCCCTCTTCCCCAATTTGCTCTTTGGTAACCTGCATACGAACGTCTTCCACTTTTTCTCCGTCAATGGACACTCCACCCTGCTGCACATTACGACGTGCTTCTCCATTGGATGGTGCCAGTCCTGCTTTCACTAAGAGATTCAAAATTCCAATTTGCCCCTCTTCAAAGTCTTCATCGGTCAATTCTACTTCTGGCATCTGTGCTGCATTTCCGCTGGAAAACAATGCTCTTGCACCTTCCTGTGCCTTCTTTGCCTCTTCTTCGCCATGAACCATCTGAGTCAATTCATATGCCAAAATCTCTTTTGCCTGGTTCAACTGACTGCCTTCCCACTGGTCCATCTCATCAATTTGCTCCAGCGGTAAAAAGGTAAGCATTCGCAGACATTTGAGAACATCATCATCACTGACATTTCTCCAATATTGGTAAAAGTCAAAAGGACTTGTCTTCTCCGGATCCAGCCACACTGCTCCTGATTGGGTTTTTCCCATTTTCTTTCCTTCGGAATTAAGCAGAAGATTAATGGTCATTGCATATGCATTTTTCCCCAATTTACGGCGAATGAGTTCTGTCCCGCCAAGCATGTTACTCCACTGGTCATCTCCTCCAAATTGCATATTACATCCATATTTCTGGAACAATGCATAAAAATCATAACTCTGCATAATCATGTAATTGAATTCCAAAAAGGTCAATCCTTTTTCCATTCTTTGCTTATAGCACTCTGCCGCCAGCATTCGATTTACGGAAAAATGTGGTCC
>JALEKC010000139.1 GCA_022769325.1 Eubacterium sp.
GGATTCTGATTATGGAAATTTAAAGACGATAAAGATGGATTCCGGGGGAACCATATATACCGATGCCAATTTTGTCAACAATATCGAAGGAATTCGAAACAAAATGGATTGGGTAATTAAGGTTGATAACGGGGGAAACGAGGAAGTGATTGCGGATTCCCTGTCAAAGACCTCGGATTTGATTCGCATCAGTACGGTTTCAAGCCGATCCAATCAGCTTCGGGTGGATGCCAAGGCAGGACTGTATCGTGTTTATTTTTATCCGCATGGGGCCTATGAAGGGGAACAAAAGTATATCAGCGAAGATGTCTATGCACCGACGGTATTGGATTTGTATGTTTATGCCAGTCCAAATGATTATAAGGAAACTATTGCTATTGGAGATACCTATGATATTGCCAAAGCATTTAATCTCTCCACGGAGGAATTCTTAAAATATTTTGAGGTTCAGCCAAAAGATTTCAATACCTATGCCTCTTATCAGGATGGTGTGATTACGGCATTGGAAAAAAATAGTCAGATTACAACAAAAGTAAATGCAGAAGTACGACCCCGTCCGGAATATGAAGCATATATACGTTCTTTGCTCCCGGCAAGCAGTACGGTAATGGATAAAGGCTGTTTTAATATTGAAATTACCATTGCGGATGTATTTAAACTAAATCAAAATTACATTACGGTCTATAAGGGAAGCGAGACAAACTTAAGTGCATATTTCAATGATACGCAGGTGTTGGATGTAGAATGGTCCTCCAGCGATACGGAGTATGCAACGGTGGATGAAACCGGTAAAGTAACGGCTAAAAAAGTAACCAAAGATGATGTTGTAATTACCGCAGTGTATCGGAATGGTGCAGGTTCTCCGACGGCAAAATGTCAGGTCCGTATCGTAGATACACCGGATAAATTTGACATTGATCCGGTAAATGCCAAGTTGAATGTAGGAGAGAGTATTGTGGTAAAAATTAAGGGAACACCGGATGTTTCTCAAGTACCTACCTCCTGGTGGTCCTATGATTCCCGTTATGTAGATGTAGCATTTGATAACAATGGAAAGACAGCTACCATTACGGCCAAGAATCCGACGGGAGACGGTTCCACAACAGAAGTTGTATTCAACAATCCCAATACAGATGATAAAGATGACCCACGTTGTAAGATAACCATTGTTGTGCCATACGAAAGTATTAAGTTGACGGAAGAGTCATTGACATTAAAAGTGGGCATGACGCATCAATTGAAATATAGCTATACACCGGCGAATATTACGGATAAGACGCCAGAGTGGTCTTCTCTGGATACCAATATTGTAACAGTGGATGAGAATGGATATTTGACTGCTGTTAATCCGGGAACGACTATTGTTATGTTGTCTCCTAAATACAATCCAAATAAAGTTTATGCCCAGTGTATTGTCACTGTCGTATCCAAATGCGAAGAGATTCAGGTAACACCACAGGAAGTAACCGTAAATGTGGGAGAAACAAAATATGTGGATATTGCCCTTTCTCCAATGGGATGCAATTCCGATTTGACATTCGAAGTTGGGGATGATGAAGTCATTGATTTTGAATATCGTCCCAATAATCGCATTATTGATATTACAGGTAAAAAGGCCGGAGTGACAACCATAAATGTTGGGGCAGATGATGCCACAAGAAAAGCCATTAAAGTGACGGTTTTACAACCTTGTGAAGATTTGGCATTTTCCCCGGCAACCTATGAAATGATTGCAGGTGAGACCTATCAGCCGAATTTAACCAAAACTCCGGAAGATAGTACCGATGACATCACATGGACGGCGTACAATCCGGAAGTGGCAGATGTGGATGAGACGGGACTCATCACAGCTAAGAAAACAGGTGTGACATTTATTCAAGCCACATCGGCGTCAGGTCGCGTTGCTGTCATTCAGATTTCCGTAAAGGAAGCATTGTCCTCGGTGACTTTAAAACCGGAAAAAGCTACTATTGAAGTGGGGCAGACCATAACCTTAACACCAGATTTCCTTCCAGTAACAGCATATGACAAGTCCATGGAATGGAGCATTGCCGATTCTTCCATCGCAAAATTGGATAAAGAGGGAGAATCCAGTGTGAAAGTAACCGGTTTGAAAGGTGGAATCACACTGATAAAGGGAGTTGCCAATAGTGGTGGATTTGTTGTAAGTTGTCTATTGACTGTGACAGAAAAGTCTACATCAGTAGAATTAAATCCTACTTCAAAATATTTGCAAAAGGGAAAGAAATTTACCATTAAGGCCACGGTAACTTCTGCTACCGCAACCAATAAATCCGTAAAATGGACCAGTTCAAAAAAATCTGTAGCCAGTGTGACATCCGGCGGTGTGGTAAAGGGAAAGAAAATTGGAACTGCCTATATTACTGCTACTGCAAAAGATGGTTCCGGCGCCTCGGCAAAATGTAAAGTCCGGGTGGTACGGAAAGTGACGAAAATTACGCTGAATAAATATACCGCCAAATTGCTGGTGGGAAAGACCATGAAATTGAAAGCAAAGGTGCAGCCAAAGAATGCCACGATTAAAGGGGTTTCCTGGAGTTCCAGTGACAATTCTATTGCTACCGTGGATGCTTCCGGACGCGTACAGGGACTGTCCGAAGGATTGGTTAAAATCCGTGTAAAAGCCAAAGACGGCTCCGGAAAGTCAGCAGTATGTCTGATTACCGTTTCTGAGCCGGTTCCGGCAACCGGTGTGGATGTTGCCAATCAAGAACTGATTGTGGCCAAAGGAAGACAGATTCAATCCGGAATTAAGATTGCGCCGGCAAATTCAACGGATAAGATTAAATATTATTCTGATAACAAAGCAGTAGCAAGAATTAATGGACGGGGTAAGATTTATGCCAATAAAGTGGGACAGGCAACGGTTTATGGAGAAACTTCCAATGGCCAGGTTGGATATGCCGATGTATTGGTTGTAACATTAAATCGAAAGACATTGCCGTTGCGGTTGTATGATACGGAAACTTTGCGTGTCAATGAAATATCCACCGGCGTTACATGGCATTCTCAGAATCCATTGATTGCTTCGGTGGATGCATCCGGAAAAGTACTGGCACGACGAAGGGGTACCACCAGGATTTATGCTACTGTTCGAGGGTTGAAATTGTCATGTAGGGTGACGGTTTCGGATTTGAATTAATCGAGGATTACAGGAGGATTTGAGTGTTAGTTAATTTACACGTAAAAAATTTCGCAATTATTGATGAAGTAGATGTGGATTTTGGGGAACATCTGAATATCTTGACTGGTGAAACGGGGGCTGGTAAATCCATTCTTGTGGGTTCTATTGGAATCGCTCTGGGAGCCCGGGTTTCACCGGAGATTATCGGTAAGCGTGGAGATTATGCTATGGTGGAACTTGTTTTTCAAATTGAAAGACAGGAAACGCTGGAGGCTTTGCGGGAAATGGATATTGAGCCCGAAGATGGGCAAATTGTGATTTCAAGGAAAATCACGGCAAATCGAAGCATCAATAAAATCAATGGTGAGAGTGTTTCGGTCGCTTTGATAAAAAAAGTATCTTCCCTTTGTATCGATATTCATGGACAGCATGAACATCAATCTCTCTTGCATAAAGAGTATCATCGCAATGTGGTGGATCGTTTTGCCGGTGAGAGAGCCAAAGAATTAAAAGAAAAAATCGGTGAGGAATATGTTTCCTATCAGAAAATAATGCAGAAAATGGAAGAAAATGGAGGGACAGAAAAAGAGCGAGCCCGGGAACTCTCATTTTTGGAATATGAGCAAAAAGAGATTGAAGAGGCTAAATTGGAAGAAGGCGAAGAGGAAATTCTGGAAGAAGAAGTCCGAAAAATGTCCAATGCTTCTGATATTGTGGAAGAGATGGGAAAGGTGTATGAATGTACCGGAGATTCCTTGGATGGATGTGCCAGCCAGATTTCACAAGCATTGCGTCATTTGGGAAATATTACAGATTTAGATGAAGAACTGTCTTCCATGATGGATGAGTTGCAGGATATCGAGAATTTGTTATCGGATTTCAATCGGGGAATTTCGGAATATATGGATGATTTTGTTTTTGATGAGAAGGAACTTCAACAAAAAGAGAATCGTCTCAATCAGATTCGTGGGATTCAGGCCAAGTATGGAAGTACTTATGAAGAAGTGATGCAGCATTATGTGGAAGTGCTAGAAAAAATCCAGCAGTATAAAGATTATGATAATTATCAATTGCAACTGATGGCACAAAAAGAAGAATGTGAAGCCAAACTACAAAAACTCTGTGATGAGTTGTCAGCTCTTCGAAGGGCAGCTGCAAAGGATTTGGAAGAGAACATTACGACCACTTTGCAGGATTTGAATTTTGACCATGCCATATTTGAAATTCACATGGATAAGTTATCACAATTTACGGCCAATGGATTGGATGACATTGAATTTTTGATTGCCACCAATCCGGGGGCTGATTTGAATCCTTTGAGTAAGGTGGCATCCGGTGGAGAGTTGTCCAGAATCATGCTTGCCATCAAGACCGTATTTGCAGATGTGGATCAAATAGAGACTTTAATTTTTGATGAGATTGATGTGGGAATTAGCGGAAGAACCGCGCAAAAAGTTTCCGAAAAAATGTCCATTCTCGGAAAAAATCATCAAATTATCTGTATTACCCATTTACCGCAGATTGCAGCTATGGCAGATACCCATTTCGTCATCGAAAAATTTTCTTCGAAAGAGACAACGGAAACTAGAATTCGGGCACTTTCGAGAAAAGAATCCACAGAAGAACTGGCACGTATGTTAGGAGGAGTTGAGATTACCCAGGCCGTGGTTGCCAATGCAAAAGAAATGAAAGAATTAGCAAAAAAACAAAAAGAATATTCATAAATCTATAAATTGTGGCAATACTTTCCTTATAGGAGTTTTAGGAGGAGAGGATTGCCATGATTATTTCAAAAAGAAAAAAGGTTTATCGTTACATTTTAGTTGCTTTTTTTGTCCTTGATATTTTTTTCATTGGAATCATTGACTGGAATCGGATACAAAGTTCCATTCCGGATCGAATATGGACCTATGTGGGACGAGAAGAGCGATTGACAGCGAATCCGATGATTCAATATTCTAAAAAAGCAGAAAAAACAGTAGAAGCTCTCCATATCAATCAAAAAAACCTACAAACGGTTGTTATGCTGGAAGGAGAAGGCACCTATGAGGTTTGTGCCAAATTGTTTGGAATATTTCCCATAAAAGAAATTCAGGTGCGGGCTATGAAACCCATTCAAGTAGCAGCTTCCGGTGAACCCATTGGAATCTATGTGGAAACCAAAGGTTTGCTGGTTTTGTCAACAACCAGTGTGGAAGGACAGGATGGATTGATTCATGAACCGGCAACCAATATTGTGAAAACCGGAGATTATATTTTAAAAGTAGAGGGAACTCCTGTAAAGACCATACAGGAATTTAATCAATCGGTGCAAAAAAGAAAAGGAGAAAAAATTCATTTACAAATTCGCCGGGAAAAGCAAAAATTAGAAGTCGCCATATCCTCAGTTCCAGCCAAAGATGGAACCAATAAACTGGGAATATGGGTGCGGGAGGATACACAAGGAATTGGGACCATGACGTATGTGACAAAAGAAGGAAAATTTGGTGCCTTGGGCCATGGAATTACCGATGCAGATACCGGAACGTTGATGGACTTGCGTGGGGGTGAATTGTATAAAACAAAAATATTGGATATTATCAAAGGTGAAAAAGGGCTGCCGGGAGAATTGGAAGGTTACATCAATATGGTGGCAGAGGAATGTGTGGGAGAAATAGAAAAAAATACCACTCTCGGAATATTTGGTAATCTATCGGAGCCCTCAATGAAAACGAAGCAATATTTTGAAGTGGGCCTGAGACAGGAAATAAAGCCGGGAAAGGCGTGGATTTATTCGCAAATAGAAGGAACCGCGAAGAAATATGAAATTCAGATTGAAAAGGTAAATGCCACAAGTACAGATAATAAGGGGATGATTATACGAGTCACTGACAAGCATCTTCTATTCCTGACAGGTGGTATCGTGCAGGGAATGAGTGGTAGTCCGATTATACAAAATGACAAGCTAATTGGTGCAGTCACCCATGTATTTGTAGATGACCCCACAAAAGGCTACGGAATATTTATCGAAAATATGTTGGAGCATTGAGTCCGGGCACTACAGGAGTAAAAAGCATTCTCCCACAAGCTTGCTTGTGGGAGAATGCTTTTTACGAGTGGAGTATCCGGCGAAAGCCGGACATGAGCAAGGAGCGAAGCGGATTGCGAATGGAGCCCGGACGTCGAAGGGAGAATGGGCGAATGCTTTACACCAGATGTCGATAATAAAAAATGGCTAATTGCGTACGGTCACGAAGATTCAGTTTTTCAAGTATGGTACTCAGATAATTGCGGACAGTTCCTTCACTGAGATAGAGCGCTGCCGCAATTTCTTTATTATTAAGTCCGTCTGCCACTTTTTCTATGATTTCCGATTCCTTTGGTGTAATACCAAAGTCTTGTGTCTGAGGGCCGGATGGTGCAGGAGAACGGAGTAAGTCCGGCAATTTTGTCACCACTTCATCCCCGAATACAGTCTGACCATTGTCAACAGCAATTAGGGCAGGGAGGATGCTTTCAAAGTTTTGTTTCAATATATAACCTTTTACTCCCAAATGGAGTGCTTTTATGATATATTCATCATCGGAAAAAGTAGTCAATAATAAAATTTTTATGCTGGAATCTTCCGAGAGAAGATGGGCTGCTGCCTCCAGACCGCTCATTTTACTCATTCTAATGTCCATTAAAAGAACATCCGGATGATGCTGGTGGTACAAGTCAATAGCTTCTTCACCATTTTCGCCGATTCCGCATATGTTAATTCCGGCATTGGCTTCCAAAATGGTTTTTAAAGAAAGTGCCACAAGTTTATCATCATCTACAATACATATATTCATGGTTGTTCTCCTTTCCATAGAATGGCTTGAATCCGAAAGCCATCCGTGGTAATAATACGTAATTGACCTCCCAGTTGTTGAACCCGTTCTTTCATGTTTTCCAATCCAATACCCCCCAGTAAATCTTTGGGAATGCTGGTACCATTGTCTTTGATAATAAGTTGATAAAAAGCCGGATGCTCCGTTAAGTGAATGCTGATTTTGGTGGCATTGCTATGACGACGGGTATTGGTAATCGCCTCTTTTGTGATGGCAATAATGGCATATTTAAATTCTTTTGGTAATTCTGAATGGAATCCATAGTGTAGAGAAATGGGGATATCCGAGTTCTCTTTTTGTAAATCACTGAGAACCGTCTGCAGGTGAATGGATTCATCATGAAGGTCATGTACGCTGCTTCGAATACTTGTCATGGCAGTATCCAGAGATTGCTTTAGCGTATTGAGAGGTTCCTTCAGGTTTTCATCTTGATTGATGACCTGCAAAGCACCAGTCTGAAGAAGAGAGCGACTGAGTAAATGCCCCACATTGTCATGGATTTCTCTGGCAATGCGATTGCGCTCTTTTAGGGTGGCAAGATGAAGTTCATAATCCTGGTTTTGTCGTAAGGCATTATTTTTTTCCATTAAATCATAGGAACGTTCATAATTTTCATGGCAGGCTTCCCAATACTTTTTTTCCCAATATAAACGGTTCCTAGTATTGGTTTGCAATTGATAGGAAATCAAAAACAGGGAACCGGTATAAAGCCAGAAAGGAAATGATTCCGGATACCATTGGATGATGGCACAACAGGGTAGGATAAAAAGGATGAACCTACGTTCTTTTTCTTTTCCCAGCATTTCATACATAAGATATGGATAAAAAAAGGCAAGGTCTGTATAAATAAAGGAAAACAGGAGGAAAACAAAGAGACAACTCAGGTATAATCCTCTGGAATGAAACAGACATATTAAGTTGCCGCAAAGCAAGGTAAAAAGAAATAAAATAATGGTAAACCCAGAAATGCTTTTACTTATCCAAAATGTAGTACATAAAAGATATAGGACAATTCGATTTCTTAATATATTCATAACAGCCTCCTTTCGTTCCTTTTTATTCATAGTATCACAAAACGGAGTCAGGGTCAAAAAAGAAATGCAACGAAAAGAAAAATATGACATTTGTCATATGGAAACAGGAAGAATTTCACTAGAGAAAACCGTAAAATGATGGTAAGATAAAAAAGAATTATTCAATGAGGAGGGTTCGTATGAAAACAGTAATAGAAGTAAAAGATTTGGTGAAACGTTATAAAGAATTAATTGCACTGGATCATTTTAATTTGTCCATCAAAGAAGGAGAAATCTTTGGTCTGCTTGGGCCCAATGGTTCCGGGAAAACTACGACAATACATTGTATTTTAGGCCTTTTGTCCTATGATAAAGGAGAAATACAGGTATTTGGAGAAAAAATGAAAAGTGATTCCTATGATTTAAAGCGAAACATTGGAGTGGTCATGCAAAATGTGGCAGTGTTTGATGAATTGACGGTTTATGAAAATATTGATTATTTTTGTGGACTGTATGTGAAAGATAAGGAAAAGAGAAAAGAATATGTACAGGAGGCCTTGGAATTTACCGGGCTTGAAGAATACGTTAAATTCTATCCCAAAAAGCTTTCCGGAGGTCTCTTGCGACGCTTAAATATTGCTTGCGGAATTGCACATAAACCAAAATTAATCTTTTTTGATGAACCTACGGTGGCGGTAGATCCTCAAAGCCGCAATAAGATTCTTGAGGGAATTCGAAAGTTGAATGAGGAAGGGGCCACCATCGTCTATACTTCACATTATATGGAAGAAGTGGAAAGCCTTTGTGAGCGCATTACCATTATGGATCATGGAAAATGTGTGGCTTCCGGTACCACCAATGAACTGAAAGCAATGATACAAAAGAAAGAGACCATTCAGGTTGAGATTCCACAATTTCAAAAGGAATATCTGGAGAAATTTGAAAAATTGCCTTATGTCTATCAAACTTCTTACGAAGAACCTATGCTTAAGGTTCATTTTAATGGCGGAAATGCAAACTTAATCCATGTATTGGAAGAATTGCAAAAAAATGATATTTCCTATGGAAGAATCTATAGTGAACTTCCAACTTTAAATGATGTATTTTTGGAAATTACCGGAAAAGAATTGAGAGATTAGGAGGTGAGACTATGTTTTGGCATTTATTCCGTTATCAATGTAAGATAACATTCCGTGTCAAAGAATTGATTTTTTGGACATTGATTTTTCCATTTGCATTGAGCACCTTTATGTATCTGGCATTTAGCAATATTTTTGAAACCACGGAAAAGATGAAAGATATCCCAATTGCCATTGTAAAAGAGGGAGAAAATGCAGCTGCAGATAGCATGTTTGAAGCCCTTTCAGATGGTGAAGACGCTTTGCTTGTTGCAAAGGAAATGACTCAAAAGGAGGCGGAAGAGAAACTTGAGGAAGAAGAGGTCAAAGGGATATTTTATGTGTCGACATCCCTTCGTCTTCAGGTAAAAGAAAATGGGATGGAACAGACCATTTTGCAGATGATTTTAAAACAATATCAGCAAAACTCTACCTTACTCCTGGATGTTTCCATCCATCATCCGGAAAAAATCCATGATGTCATTCAGGCAATTCAGCAGGAAAGGAATTATATCGTCGAAGAGAAAATGGGAGGAAGTAATCCGGATAATATTATTAGTTACTTTTATGCCATTTTTGCCATGACATGTATGTTTGCTTCTTTTTCCGGTTGCA
>JALEKC010000141.1 GCA_022769325.1 Eubacterium sp.
ATGTCAAAACCTTGTTCTTTCAACCACAATAATTCCTCTTCCTTTTGAGAAAATGAAATTTCCGGATCCGATTGAATTAAATTGTATACATAATAAAATACATTTCGTTTTGACGTAATTTCATTATTTAATTGTCTTACAGTACCACTACATAAATTTCTTGGGTTTTTATATTTTTCATGGATATCCGAAAAAGAATCATTCAATTTCTGGAAATCAGAATATTTTATCAATGCTTCTCCACGAATGACCAAAGTGCCTTTATATGAAATTTTAGCGGGAATATTTTTAAATGTTTTTGCATTATTGGTGATGACTTCTCCGATTTCTCCATTTCCTCGAGTTAATGCTTTAACAAGGATTCCATGTTCATAAGTTAATATAACACTTAATCCGTCCAGTTTTAATGAGAGTAATCCTTCATAATCTCCCAGCCATTCTACCAATTCTTCTCTTTCTTTTGTTTTTCCAAGAGAAAGCATAGGTGCAATATGAGCTTCTTTCGGTAATTCACTAAGTGTTTCATAACCCACTTGCACCGTTGGACTACCGGATAATACAATGCCGATTTTTGCTTCTAATGAAAGCAATTCATCATAAAGAGCATCATATTCAAAATTTGTCATAATCTCATCTTCACCCTGATAATATACTTTAGCTGCTTGATTTAATTGTGCAACTAATTCTTTCATGCGTTCCATATCACTCATTGTAGAATTTTTGTCCTTTCAATGCGTCTTTTAATTCTGCTAATTCTTTCCCTGTTATTTCACGCCAGGTTCCTTCTTTTAAATCTCCTAAATGGATGTTCATGACACGAACTCTTTTTAGTGTGATAACTTTATAGCCAAAATATTCGCACATACGTCGAATTTGTCGATTAAGCCCTTGGGTCAAAATAATTCGAAAAGTATGAGAATCAATTTGAATAATCCGACAAGGTCTGGTCATAGTATCTAAAATAGGGACACCCTGTTCCATTGCATGAATGATTTCTGCTCTAAGTGGTTTTTGAACAGTTACTAAATATTCTTTCTCATGATTATTTTTTCCACGTAAAATACAATCCGTTAATTCTCCGTCATTTGTAAGTAAAATCAATCCGGTAGAATCCTTATCAAGTCTTCCTACCGGATAAATACGTGTTGGGAAATGCAAATAGTCAACAATATTATTTTTTTCTTTTTTGCTACTGGTACATACAATTCCTTTCGGCTTATTGAAAGCAATTATAATCTCCCTAGGTTTATCTTTAACTGGAATTCCATTGACGGTTACTTCCTGCTCTGGCATCACGCGTTGTCCAACCTGAGCCGTTTCCCCATCAATTTTTACTTTTCCTTGTTCCAATAATCGATCGGCTTCTCTTCGGGAGCAGAATCCGATGGAACTTAAGTATTTATTGATTCTTAATTGTTCAGTCATGGATTTTGTCATTCTTTCTATATCATATGGGATACAATAACTGGTTACTGTGCCGGAGCGGCGTTTGGGTCAGCTGCCGGAGTAACATTTGGGTCAGCTGCCGGAGCGACGTTTGGGTCAGCTGCCGGAGCAGCATTTGGGTCAGCAGCCGGAGTGGCATTTGGGTCAGCTGTTGGTGCAGTCCCAGGGTCCGCAGTTGGTTGTGGAGCATTTGGGTCTGGCGTTGATTCCACTTGTGGCGCGGCAGTTGGAACACTTCCAATTGCTTGATTCATGGTTTGATATAACTGCCGGAAAGCTTCATCTGCATTAATGGCTTCTTGCAATTTGTCATTGACTTCCTTCTGCATTTGTACCACATGGGAATTTTTGTCTGCGGCCAATATGAAATCTTCTTCATTCTTATCCAATGCACTTAAGTATATTACATTTTTACCATCGGAACCAACTGTAATATATAGTCCACTCAAACAAGGAGCTAAAGTTGCTATATTTTTTAATTTCATATCAAAACGTACATATACACGAAAAGCACCGTTATCCTCATTTTCCAGAAGGTAACAGGAAAGATTTTGATAATCTTCCACATACTCTGCCTGAGTAATCAATTTTTCCTGATCAATTTGGTTAATATCACTGACCAAAGGTTCTAATGCTTCCAGATTGACATCACGCTTTGCCTGAAAATAACTGGCAACAAGATTATTGATGTCTTCATTTGTACATTTGATTAAATCAGCATCTTCTACCGGATTTGGGGAATCCCCACCAGTGGGAATCAATGTAAGAATGAAAAAACTTAGTAATAATGCTCCAACCGTAATAATAATAATTAATTTTTTGTATTTTAATTTCATATTTATTCAACCTCGTTTCTCTATGAGGTAATTATATCAATTCTCGAAAGATTTGTCTATTGATTTCCTTATTTTTTTAATTGAATCAATTCTTCTATGTCAAATTTGTAATTGGTATTGCAAAAATGACAGTTTACTTCTATGGGTTTTCCATCTTTAATCATGGAATCAATTTCCTTTGTTCCTAAGGAAATTAATGCCTTTTCTACTCTTTCTTTTGAGCAATTGCAAGAAAAAGCAGTGGATATGGTTTCGGTAATTTCCAAATCAAAATCATGTAAAAGGAGTTCCAACATCGATTCCGGGGTATGACCACTAGAAAGTAACGTTGTAACAGGTTTCATTTCTTTGAGACGTTTTTCCAAAATGTCAATAATTTCCTCTGAGGCCTCCGGCATCAATTGGATAATATATCCACCGCTTTTATTTACGGTATTGTTGCGATTCATTAAAACACCAAGTGCCACAGAGGAAGGAGTTTGCTCGGAAACAGCAAAATAATAGGTCAAGTCCTCTGCGATTTCTCCAGAGACAAGATTAATGGTTCCACTGTACGGCTCTTTTAATCCGGTATCACGTATAACTGTCAAAACACCCAAGTCAATGGCACGTCCCACATCTAGCTTCCCCTGGGGACTTGCCGGAAGTGAAACCTGAGGTACAATAGGAAATCCTTTGACGTTTCCATTTGCATCTGCGGTAACCGTAAGACCTTTGATGGGACCAGAACAGTCGATTTTCAGTGTCAATAAATCGGAAGCTCCTTTCATCATGCTTCCCATCATTGCACCTCCGGATAACAATCTTCCTAAAGCGGCAGTTACCACCGGACTTGTGTTGTGACGTTGTCTGGCTTCTTCCACAAGCTGCGTAGATTCAATGGCAAAGCAGCGAATTTGACCATTGGCGGCGATGCCTCGTACAATTTTATCCATAAAAATTTCCCTCTTTTCAATTTTCTTCTTTACTTTTTAAAAAAAGTCGTATATAATAACAATTGATGCATCTGTGGCTCAGTGGATAGAGTAGCGGCTTCCGAAGCCGTTGGTCGGGGGTTCGAATCCCTCCAGGTGCATTTTTTTTATTGGAATTTTTTTGTCGTATATTCAAAATAATATACTTGATCGGAAAGAATCTCTTCCATGTCAACAAATTGACGATTGACATCTTGTACCAATAATTTTAATTCCTCTGTCATAGAGTCATTTTCTGCCGGAACTAAAATAACTTCATGGATACTGCTGGGAATTACATAAAAATTCGTTTTGTATTTGTTGCACAAAGAGGTAAGCAAATCCGGATACAAAATCGCAGCGGCCCCATTTACACCAAGTGTATTCGTGATTACTATCATATCCATTTTTTTATCATTTGTCAAATCCATTTCTAAAAAAAGATCCGGCTGTAACTCTTGAAGCATATCTCCCATATCAACAATGCGAGGTGGCAGTATGCGAGGAGTATTTACATTGGCAAGCTGAATCAGTTTTTCTATGGATATCCCCCATTTTTCCAGTAATTCATTGGTGATTTTCATGGAATGAAAAGAAGGCGGATTTATGGAAATCACCACTTGAAAAGTGATTGCCAAATCCATAAAAGGAATGTAGGGAATGGATTTTAATAATTCTTTGTTGCGCTTTTTCGAAATAAGTCGGTATACAATTTTATCCTTGCAATGTTCTAATTGAGTACTGTTGATGATGGGAAGCTGTTGAATCGATTCCCTGCTTTCTTCAAACCCTTTTGCCACTTTCTTGACGATTTCTAACAATGTTAATGCATTTTTACAATATAACTGATAGAAGTCATTTAAATAAATGGTCGGCAGCATACAATCGTCGTCCTGCCGAATCCTCACTCCGGATAATTCAACAGAGTTGTTTTTTAGTGTGGTAGTGGTCTGAACTTCGTAATGGTCCCCCAGATAATTTTGCAGCTCTTCGGCTACTTCATCTACGAAATGCTTTAATGTCATTTCATCACTCTCCTTTAATGTGTTATGATATTACTATTCGCAGCCCACCCACACGCGCAGTCGTCGCCTCTTCGAGGCTCCAGTCTCGCTTCCTGCAGAGCTAAGACTGCTTATGTGGGTGGAGTTCCTGCTTCGCAGCCCGGATATGGATTTCCAGACATCCTCTTACATGCAAGCATGACAAGGCTGTCTGGAAATCCATATCGGCTGTGAATAGTAACGTTATGATGCATATTCTAACAAAGGTTATTTTGATGTGCAACAATCAATATAAGGAGTTTTTATTCGAAAAAAGGATGAATCGTGTGCAAAGTTAAAAAAAACAGACAGTTGAAGAATCAACTGTCTGTTTGAAAAAATCAAATTTTTTGGTAATTTTTTATACAATACCCTGAGCTTGCATAGCTTCGGCAACTTTCTCAAAGCCTGCAATATTTGCTCCAACAACATAGTTTTTCTCAAAACCATATTTTTTAGCAGCATCATCACAAGCGTGGAAAATGTTAACCATGATGCCCTGAAGTTTGCTGTCAACTTCGTCAAATGTCCAGCTAAGTCTTTCGCTATTCTGAGACATTTCAAGAGCGGATGTAGCAACACCACCGGCATTGGATGCTTTACCAGGTGCAAATAATACACCATTTGCCTGAAGATATTCAGTAGCTTCGATGGATGTAGGCATGTTAGCACCTTCTGCAACGGCA
>JALEKC010000148.1 GCA_022769325.1 Eubacterium sp.
GGATTTGCCTTATCACTGGAAGATGTGGATTCAGAAAACTCCACAGAAGATTCAGAAAAATTCAAATATTCTTCCAGCATGCCGATTCGTTCTACAAAAATGCCAGAGGTTCCTAAGCCTAAAGAAGAACCGGCAAAAGAACCTGAGCCTGAGAAATTTAAATATTCTTCCAGCATGCCGATTCGTTCTACAAACATGCCAGAGGTTCCTAAGCCTAAAGAAGAGCCGGCCAAAGAACCTGAGACTATGGTTGAATCTATGGACAAGAATATCTCCGAAGATATTGAAGCCATACACCCAATTTCTTCTGAAGTGCTAGAAAAAGATAAATTGGAAGCAGAACATCCGGAGGATATTCATAAAACAAATGGCAGTCGACAAGTTGTCGCCGAAAAGACAATTTATGACAATGGAACGGTACAGCGTGAATATTATCAATTGTATTTCAAATAAACACCGTTGTTATGTTCCTTGAATACAATAACTATATGTGGAAGATACTATCCCATGCGTATTATTACACATGGGATAGTTTTTTCTTTCATTTTGTTGATAAAATGATATTGACAAAAAAAAAGACACGGTTTATAATTATTTTAATCCCGATAAAAATGATAGGAATTAAATTAGTAGGAAATGTTTCTAACTGCATTTACCTCTTATTGGCTTTTTCAGGATTGGATTAATTGATGTAATTCCACTGTTATAAGGAGGATTGCAATGAAAATTTCAACCAAAGGACGCTACGGTCTGCGAGCTGTGATAGATATTGCGATACATGGCGACTTAGAACCTGTTTCCTTGAGCGATATTGCACTTCGGGAAGACATTTCCATTAGTTATCTTGAGCAGTTAATTGCCAAATTGCGACGTGCGGATATTGTCACAAGTGTTCGTGGAGCAAAAGGTGGTTATTCCTTGGCCAAACCCAAAAATGAGATTTCTGTGGGAGATATACTGAGAGCTTTAGAAGGAGACTTGGCTCCTGTCAACTGTTCTGAAGTGATTGAAAATGGAAGTCCCTGTAAAGAATCCAGACAATGCGTTTCCAAACTTGTATGGCAGCGCATTAGTGAAAGTATCAATAGTGCCGTTGATAATCTTATGATTTCAGATTTGTTAGAAGAATCCGATTCAGACAAGATTTGCGGTTGTCAATAGAGAAAGGAGAGCACAATGAGTAAATTTGTGTATTTGGATAACGCAGCAACAACATCCACAAAAAAAGAAGTCGTTGATGCCATGTATCCGTTTTTTACCGAGAGTTTTGGAAATCCTTCCAGTGTATATGATTTCGCTGCCAAAAATAAAAAGGCAGTATCTGACAGCAGACAAATAATTGCGGATGCCCTTCATACAGATGTCCGTGATATCTATTTTACTGCCGGAGGAAGCGAATCCGACAACTGGGCATTGATTGCCACAGCAGAAGCTTATGAATCCAAAGGAAAGCATATTATTACTTCAAAAATTGAGCATCATGCGATTTTGCATACATGTGATTATTTACAATCTCGTGGTTTTGAAATTACCTATATCGATGTAGACGAAAATGGAATTCTAAAATTAGATGAATTAAAAAAAGCAATTCGCCCGGATACCATTTTAATTTCCGTTATGTTTGCCAATAACGAAATTGGTTCCATTCAACCAATCAAAGAAATCGGCGAAATTGCAAAAGAACATGATATTTTATTCCACACCGATGCCGTGCAGGCTTTTGGACAGATTCCGATAAATGTTGATGAACTTCATATTGATATGTTGAGTGCAAGTGGTCATAAACTTCATGGTCCCAAAGGCATTGGATTTTTATATATTCGAAAAGGATTAAAACTTCGTTCCTTCATCCATGGTGGTGCCCAAGAAAGAAAACGTCGTGCTGGAACAGAAAATGTGCCCGGCATCGTTGGGCTCGGAAAAGCTGTATCCATCGCAATGGATACGATGGAAGAACGAATCCAGCAGGAAACTAAAGTAAGAGATTATATGATTGATAAAATCCAAAAAACAATCCCTTATTGTCGCCTGAATGGAGATCGTACCAGACGTCTTCCCAACAATATTAATTTTAGTTTTCAATTTGTTGAAGGGGAGTCCCTGCTAATTATGCTGGATATGGAAGGCATCTGTGCTTCCAGCGGTTCCGCATGTACT
Source organism: Eubacterium sp. (assembly GCA_022769325.1). Taxonomy (GTDB): domain Bacteria; phylum Bacillota; class Clostridia; order Lachnospirales; family Lachnospiraceae; genus Eubacterium_F. Next base: position 2,158 of record JALEKC010000148.1, read on the forward strand.
TCGGGTTCACTAGATCCGTCACATGTTTTATTGGCCATTGGATTGCCTCATGAAATCGCACATGGTTCCCTTCGTATGACCTTAAGTGAAGAGACAACCATTGAGGATGCGGATTATGTTATTGACAAATTACAGGGGATTGTCGCAAAATTAAGGAGTATGTCCCCATTATACGAAGATTTTGTCAAGAAAAATGCTGCCAAATAAGGAAAGGATGGTATATATTCATGTATAGTGAAAAAGTAATGGATCATTTTAGTAATCCAAGAAATGTAGGAGAAATTGAAAATGCCAGCGGAGTAGGAACCGTTGGAAATGCAAAATGTGGTGATATTATGCGTATGTATCTGGATATTGACGACAATGGTATCATACAGGATTGCAAGTTTAAAACTTTCGGCTGTGGTGCCGCAGTAGCCACAAGTAGCATGGCAACTGAACTTGTAAAAGGGAAAACCATCCAGGAGGCAATGATGGTTACGAACAAAGCAGTAATGGAAGCACTGGATGGACTTCCACCGGTGAAAGTACACTGTTCTTTACTTGCAGAAGAAGCAATACATGCGGCCCTTTGGGATTATGCCGAAAAACATGGTATCAAAATTGAAGGATTATCCAAACCAAAATCTGATATCCACGAAGGGGAAGAAGACATGGAAGAAGAGTACTAGAATATAAAAGGAGTATA